>NZ_JCAQIA010000031.1:0-42508 GCF_059621085.1 Halochromatium sp. NSM3
TGCGCCTTTCCTCGGCGGAAAAGGGGCTTGGCTGAAGAAGCTTGCTAATCAGGTGGCATCAAGTGCCGCACCGAACAGATCGACGAAAACGACGCCGATGCTGCCTTGGCCAAATACCAAGAGATTCGCGCTCGTTTTGTCCATCTCTCAGTGATGGAGCAGGATTATCAAAGTGCGGAACAACTGCTGCGTCATTGGCGACTCGGATTGCGAGCCGGAGATGCCTTGCACCTTGCTGTCGCTCGTCGCCACACGAGCGTCATCCTCAGCCTGGATAAGGTGTTGGTCAAAGCTGCACAGGTATTAGGCCCAGGTGCAATCAATCCGGCCAAGCCGCTTGGGTGATCGGCGATCTTGGGTGTTGAATCGGAGCAGGGCACTGGTTGGACAAAAAAAGCCGCCCGCACTGAGCGCAGTGCGGGCGGGCAGAGTCTTCTGAAACAGCGCGTGTGTTCCAGCATTCAGACAGGCGTTCAAGCGATCGCGCCCGCCTAACCAGCCTCGGGCAACCCAAGCTCACGCCAGAGCTTCAGCGTCGGCGCCGACTGGTTCATGGTGTAGAAATGCAGCCCAGGCGCGCCGCCGTCGAGCAGGCGCTGGCACAGCTCGAGCACTACGTCGTGGCCGAAGCTGCGAATCGATTCCTTGTCATCGCCAAAGCCTTCCAGCCGCTTCCTGATCCAGCGCGGGATCTCGGCGCCGCAGGCGTCCGAGAAGCGCGCCAGCTGTGAGTAGTTGCTGATCGGCATGACGCCGGCGATGATCGGCACCTCGATGCCCATGCGCTGGCATTCCTCAAGGAACCAAAAGTAGGCCTCGGCGCTGTAGAAATACTGCGTGATCGCGGTATCGGCGCCGGCCTCGACCTTGCGCTTAAAGTTCTCAAGATCGGCCTGGGCGCTGGGGGCCTGCGGATGGAACTCCGGATAGGCGGCGACCTCGAGCTTGAAGCGATCGCCATATTCCTCGCGCAGAAAGGCGACGAGTTCGTTGGCGTAGCGAAAAGTGCCAACGCCGGTGCGGCCCATGCCGGAGGGCATGTCGCCGCGCAGCGCGACCAGGCGGTCGATGCCTTGTTCGATGTAATGGCCGACGATGTCGCGGATCTCGTCCTTCTCCGAGCCGATACAAGCCAGATGCGGCGCAGTGGCGATGCCTTGCTCGCGCAGCCAATCGACGGTGGCGAAGGTGCGTTCGCGGGTCGAGCCGCCGGCGCCATAGGTGCAAGAGAAGTAACGCGGTCCGACCGCGTTGAGCCGTTTCACTGCGGTCTTGAGCTTGTCCATGCCCTCGTCGGTCTTGGGCGGAAACAGCTCGAAGCTGAAGGTGCGTGGGGTGGGGGTGTTCATGAGGAGGTCTCCGAGCGTCGAATGAGCCGTTGACCTCTGTCTGCGGGCGCCTGTTGCGAGACGGGGAGTGGCGCGTCACCGACAGGGTCCGGGAGGCGCGCGGCCGGGGTAGGTCCCGCGCGCGGTGTTCAGTGCCTTCCGTGGCGACCTCGGCCCGTGCGCCGCCTTGGCGACGCGCGGGCGCGATTCCGCTTAGTAGCGGTAATGCTCCGACTTGTACGGCCCTTCGACGGTGACGCCGATATAGGCCGCCTGCTCGGGCGAGAGCTGGGTCAGCTTGGCGCCGACCTTCTCCAGATGCAGGCGCGCGACCTCCTCATCGAGATGCTTGGGCAGGATGTGCACACCCAGCGGGTACTCATCGGGCTTGTTGAAGATCTCGATCTGCGCGACCACCTGGTTGGTGAACGAGTTCGACATCACGAAGCTCGGATGCCCCGTGGCACAGCCGAGGTTGACCAGTCGACCGCGCGCCAGCAGGGTGATGCGATGGCCATCGGGGAAGATGATCTGATCGACCTGCGGCTTGATCTCGATCCACTCCAGATCCTTCAGGGAGTTAACCTGGATCTCGTTGTCGAAATGGCCGATGTTGCAGACGATGGCCTGATTCTTCATCCGCGCCATGTGGTCGTAGGTGATGATGTCCTTGTTACCGGTGGCGGTGACGAAGATATCGGCCTGGTCGATGACCTCATCGAGGCGCACCACGCGATAGCCTTCCATCGCCGCTTGCAGGGCGCAGATCGGATCGACTTCGGTGACCCAGACGTTGGCGCCGAGGCCGCGCAGCGAGGCCGCCGAGCCCTTGCCGACGTCGCCATAGCCACAGACCACCGCGACCTTGCCGGCGATCATTACATCGGTCGCGCGCTTGATCGCGTCGACCAACGACTCGCGGCAGCCATAGAGGTTGTCGAACTTGGACTTGGTGACCGAGTCGTTGACGTTCATCGCCGTGAACAGCAGGGTGCCCTGCTTGAACATCTCATAGAGGCGATGCACACCGGTGGTGGTCTCCTCGGTGACGCCCTTGATCTCCTTGGCGATCTTGTGCCAATGCTCGCGGTCCTTCTCGAAGGTGCGCCCGAGCAGGCCGAGCACGGCGGTGAACTCTTCGTCGTCATCGGCGGTGGGCTTAGGCACCGCGCCGGCCTTCTCGAACTCGACACCCTTGTGCACCAGCAGGGTGGCGTCGCCGCCGTCGTCGAGGATCATGTTCGGACCCTTGCCGTCGGGCCAGTTCAGCACCTGCTCGGTGCACCACCAGTACTCTTCCAGGGTCTCGCCCTTCCAGGCATAGACCGGGATGCCGCGCGCGGCCATGGCAGCGGCGGCATGATCCTGGGTCGAGAAGATGTTGCACGAGGCCCAGCGCACCTCGGCGCCGAGTTCGACCAGGGTCTCGATGAGGACCGCAGTCTGGATGGTCATGTGCAGACTGCCGGTGATGCGCGCGCCCTTGAGCGGCTTGGAGGCGCCGTACTTCTCGCGCAGCGCCATCAGGCCCGGCATCTCGGTCTCGGCGATGTCCAGTTCTTTGCGGCCGTAATCGGCCAACGTGATGTCGGCCACTTTGTAGTCGTTAAACTCACTCATGGTATTCAGCTCCTGAGTATCGTGAGTGAGCGCCGTTGATCTTGAAGTGTCCCTCGCGAGCCTGGCAGGACGCCCGTGGGTCCTGTTGCAGCGCTCCTCGCGCGGGAGGGGAGGTGTCTCGTGTCGGACGGGCGTTTAGAGCCCGGCGGCCTCCTTGAGTGCGGCGGCCTTGTCGGTGCGCTCCCAGCTCAGGTCGGCCAGCTCGCGACCGAAGTGGCCGTAAGCGGCGGTCTGGCGATAGATCGGGCGGACCAGGTCGAGCATCTTGATCAGCGCATAGGGGCGCAGGTCGAAGTGCTCGCGCACCAGGCTGGCGATGCGGTCTTCGTCGATCTTGGCGGTGCCGAAGGTCTCGACCGCGATCGAGGTCGGCTCGGCGACGCCGATGGCGTAGGAGATCTGCACCTCGCAGCGATCGGCGAGACCGGCGGCGACGATGTTCTTGGCCACGTAGCGACCGGCATAGGCCGCCGAGCGGTCGACCTTGGACGGGTCCTTGCCGGAGAAGGCGCCACCACCATGACGGGCCATGCCGCCGTAGGTGTCGACGATGATCTTGCGTCCGGTCAGGCCGCAATCGCCGACCGGGCCACCGATGACGAAGTTACCGGTCGGGTTGATGTGGAACTTGGTGTCCTTGTGCACCCACTCGGGCGGCAGCACCGGCTTGATGATGTTCTCCATCACCGCTTCCTGCAGGTGCTTGTAGTCGATGTCCGGATCGTGCTGGGTCGAGAGCACCACTGCATCGACGGCGACGACCTTGCCGCCCTCGTAGCGCATGGTGACCTGGCTCTTGGCGTCCGGGCGCAGCCACTCGAGCACATGCTCCTTGCGCATCTCCGACTGGCGTTCGACCAGGCGATGGGCGTAGGTGATCGGTGCCGGCATCAGCACGTCGGTTTCGTTGGTGGCGTAGCCGAACATCAGGCCCTGGTCGCCGGCGCCCTGCTCCTCGGGGCTGGTGCGGTCGACGCCTTGGGCGATGTCGGTCGACTGCTTGCCGACCAGTGACATCACCGCGCAGGTGTTGCCGTCGAAGCCGACATCGGAGCTGTTATAGCCGATGTCGTTGACCACGCCACGCACCAGCTCGTCGAAATCGACCCAGTGGTCGGTGGTGATCTCGCCGGCGACGATGACCGCGCCGGTCTTGATCATGGTTTCGCAGGCGACCCGCGCATGTTCGGGGTTGCTGTCGTTGGCCAGGATGTCGTCGAGGACGGCATCGGAGATCTGATCGGCAACCTTGTCCGGATGGCCCTCGGAGACGGACTCCGAGGTGAAGATGTAGTTCTCTGACATAGATCGAGGGTCTCTCGTTGGGGTCCGCCGCAAACACCGGCAGAAGGCCGAAGAAGCCGCGATACGGACGGTTAATCAGTTGACGAGAGCAGCCCAGTGTATACGGTTTCTCGGCCAGTTGACAGGGTGGGGTGGTACACAAAGGGCCAGGCGCGGGGGGTGAGGTCCGGTGTAAAACCCAATAAAAACAGCACTATGATAAGGATTATCCGAGGTCTATCCGGAGCCTGAAATCGGTCTCGCGAAGGTTCTGGCTCAGCGTCTGGTTGCGTTACCATAGGCCGCCCGTAAACCCAAGCGTTGAGGAGGGTCTTGCACCATGGTTTCACTCGAAACACCGGTCTGCGACTTTGGCCGGCAGGCACCTGAGTTCGCACTGCCCGGCGTCGATGGCCAGATCTGGCGACGCGACGATTGCACTGGGCCAAAGGGCCTGCTGGTGATGTTCATCTGTAACCACTGCCCGTATGTGAAGGCGGTGCGCGAGCGCATCGTGCGCGATACCCGTGAACTGATGACGCTCGGCGTCGGCAGCGTCGCGATCATGGCCAATGATCCCTCGGATTATCCAGAGGATTCGTTCGAGAACATGAAGGTGGTCGCGCGCGAGCACGATTTTCCGTTTCCCTATCTGATGGATGAAACCCAGGAGGTCGCCAAGCGCTTTGGCGCTATCTGCACGCCCGACTTCTTCGGCTACAACAGCGTGTTAGAGCTGCAATACCGTGGCCGGCTCGACGAAAGCCGCAAAGAGACGGCGCCTGCGGGCGTACGCCGCGATCTGTTCGAGGCGATGAAGCAGGTGGCGCAGACCGGCCAGGGTCCCGAGCATCAGACCCCGAGCATGGGCTGCTCGATCAAGTGGCGTGATGCCTAGCGGCTCACGGCTGGGTTTGGCGAGGAAGCGGGGCTTGGCGAAGAGGCTAGGCAGGGACGGCTGATGGTTGTCTAACGCCTTGCCAGGGCTTGGATTTCAGCCTGCGCCGACGTTGCTGCCCAAGCCCCGGGATGCAGCGAGTACTTGCGTAAATCGGTTCAGTAATTCTTAATATTGCGATCTGGTAAAGCAGCATGGACATGATCCCTAGCAATTCTCTTGGCTTATCGCCCGCGTTTCAGCGAGAATGAAAAGCTTTGGTGTCCGCAGGCCCGTGACGCTCATCAACAGCGTTCGTCACCCGAAAGAAACTTAAAATACAGGAGGGGCAGATGTCCTCACGCAGAGAACTTGCCAACGCCATCCGTGCACTGAGCATGGATGCGGTCCAGAAAGCGAAGTCTGGACATCCGGGCGCGCCGATGGGCATGGCCGATATCGCCGAAGTGCTGTGGAACGACTACATGCAGCACAACCCCGGCAACCCCGACTGGCCCAATCGTGATCGTTTCGTGCTCTCCAACGGGCATGGGTCGATGCTGCTCTACTCGTTGCTGCACCTCACTGGCTACGATTTGAGTATCGAGGACATCAAACAGTTCCGTCAGCTGCACTCGAAGACCCCCGGGCATCCCGAGTATGGCTACGCGCCCGGCATCGAGACCACGACCGGTCCGCTCGGGCAAGGCATCAGCAACGCCGTTGGCATGGCGCTGGCCGAGAAGATCCTGGCGGCGCAGTTCAACAAGTCGGGCCATGAGATCGTCGATCACCATACCTACTGCTTCCTCGGTGATGGCTGCCTGATGGAAGGCATCTCGCACGAGTCTTGCTCGCTGGCCGGCGCGCTTGGACTCGGCAAGCTGATTGCCTTCTATGACGACAACAATATCTCGATCGACGGCGAGGTCCGCGGTCACGGCGATACGCCGGCCTGGTTCCTTGATGACACGCCCAAGCGCTTCGAGGCCTACAACTGGCATGTGATCCCGAAGGTCGACGGCCATGATCCAGAGGCGGTCAAGGCGGCGATCGAAGAGGCGCGCGCGATCACCGACAAGCCCAGCCTGATCTGCTGTCAGACTATCATCGGCTTCGGCTCACCGAACAAGCAGGGCAAGGAAGAGTGTCACGGCGCGGCACTCGGCGATGACGAGATCGCGCTGACCCGTGAGGCCCTGGGCTGGTCGGCGCCGCCGTTCGAGATCCCCGAGCCGATCGCCTCGGCTTGGAATGCCAAGACGCGCGGCACCAAGGCCGAGCAGGCGTGGAACGACAAATTCGCGGCTTATAAGAGCGCGTTCCCGGAGGAGGCCGCCGAGTTCGAGCGCCGCATCGCCGGCGAGCTGCCCGAGGACTTTGACGCCAAGGCCTGGGAGTTCATCCAGTCGGTCGACGCCAAGGCCGAGAAGATCGCCACCCGCAAGGCCTCGCAGAACGCGCTCAACGGCCTTGGGCCGCTGTTGCCGGAGCTGCTCGGCGGCTCCGCCGATCTGGCCGGCTCCAACCTCACGATTTGGTCCGGCGCCAAGGGCGTGGGCTCGAAGGATGCCAGCGGCAACTACATCTACTACGGCGTGCGCGAGTTCGGCATGTCGGCCATCATGAACGGCGCCACGCTCCATGGCGGCCTCAAGCCCTATGGCGCCACTTTCCTGATGTTCATGGAATATGCCCGCAACGCGGTGCGCATGGCGGCGCTGATGAAGATCAACCCGATCTTCGTCTATACCCACGACTCGATCGGCCTCGGCGAAGACGGCCCGACCCATCAGCCGGTCGAGCAAGTCTCGATCCTACGCCTGACCCCGCGCATGTCGACCTGGCGTCCCTGTGACGCGGTCGAGAGCGCGGTGGCCTGGAAGCTCGCCATCCAACGCACGGGCGGACCCACCGCGCTGATCTTCTCGCGTCAGGGCGCACCGCACATGAGCCGCAGCGAAGAGCAGATGCGCGCCATCGCGAAGGGCGCCTATGTGCTGCGTGACTGCGAGGGCACCCCGGACGCGATCATCATCGGCACCGGCACCGAGGTCGAGCTGGCGATGACCGCTGCCGAGCAGCTCAGCGCCAAGGGCCGCAAGGTGCGTGTCGTCTCGATGCCGTCGATGGACACCTTCGACGCCCAAGACGCGGCCTATAAGGAATCGGTGCTGCCGGATGCGGTCAAGGCGCGGGTCGCCGTCGAGGCTGGCGTCTCCAACCTCTGGCCGAAGTACGTCGGCATGCACGGCAAGATTGTCGGCATCGACACCTTCGGTGAGTCCGCTCCCGCCGGCGATGTCTACAAGGCATTCGGCATCACCGCCGAGGCCGTGGCCGAGGCCGTCGATAGCCTGCTCTAAAGCCCCATGCCGCGAGCCCGTCGCGCGGGGCGCCGCGCCCCGCACTGTTGGGCCCGATGGCGCTCACCCGTTTGATAGCGCTCATTTACGAGGAGTCACTCAATGACCTTGAAAGTTGGTATCAACGGCTTCGGCCGTATCGGCCGTATGGCCTTCCGCGCGATCTCGAAGGATTTCCCGGACATGCAGGTGGTCGGCATCAACGACCTGCTCGATCCCGAGTACCTGGCCTATATGCTCAAGTATGACTCGGTGCACGGTAACTTCGCTGGTGATATTGCGGTCGACGGCAATACCATGACCGTCAACGGCAACGCCATCCGCCTGACCGCCGAGAAAGACCCGGCGAAGCTGGCCTGGGGCGATATCGGTGTCGATCTGGTGCTCGAGTGCACCGGCTTCTTCCTGACCAGCGAGAGCTGCCAGGCGCACATCGACGCCGGCGCCAAGAAGGTGGTGCAGAGCGCGCCATCGAAGGACGGCACGCCGATGTTCGTCTACGGCGTCAACCACCACACCTACGACGGCCAGGCGATCATCTCGGCCGCGTCTTGCACCACCAACTGCCTGGCGCCGGTCTCCAAGGTGCTGCACGACAACTGGGGCATCAAGCGCGGCCTGATGACCACCGTGCATGCCGCCACCGCGACCCAGAAGACCGTTGATGGTCCGTCGATGAAGGATTGGCGCGGCGGTCGCGGCATCCTCGAGAACATCATCCCGTCCTCGACCGGCGCGGCGAAAGCGGTCGGCAAGGTGCTGCCTGAACTCAACGGCAAGCTCACCGGCATGGCCTTCCGCGTGCCTACCTCGGACGTCTCGGTGGTCGACCTGACCTGCGAGTTGAACAAGGAGGCCACCTATGAGGACATCTGCGCGGCCATGAAGGCGGCCTCGGAGTCCGGCGACCTGGCCGGCGTGCTGGCCTACACCGATGAGAAAGTGGTCTCGACCGACTTCCGTGGACATGGCACGCCGTCGATCTTTGATGCCGGTGCCGGCATCATGCTCGATAGCACCTTCGTCAAGGTTGTCGCCTGGTACGACAACGAGTACGGCTACACCTGCAACTACCTGCGCCTAGCGCAGCATATCGCCGGCTGATTGAGCCATTCGCGCTGATCGGCGCGCGGGGTGGGGTTGTGCCCCTCCGCGCCCGATCGCGAACCGAGCCTTCGTGTCCGGCCGGGCCCGCTTGAACGATGCGGAAAGCCGCTTGGTTTTCCAGATCGCTCCAGCGCCCATCAAACGCTCATCAAACACCATCTCGAAGAGGCTGTCCGTTATGTCCTTCACCAAGCTCACCGATCTTGATCTGGCCGGTAAACGGGTGCTGATCCGCTCCGATCTCAACGTGCCGGTCAAGAATGGCAAGGTCACCTCCGATGCCCGCATCACGGCCTCGCTGCCGACCTTCGAGCACTGCCTCAAGGCCGGTGCCAAGGTCATGGTGATGTCGCACCTGGGGCGTCCAGAAGAGGGCGTCTACTCGGAGGAGAACTCGTTGGCACCGGTGGCCGCCAATCTCGGCGCCAAGCTCGGCCGCGAGGTGCGCTTGGTCAAGGATTATCTGGAGACCGCGCCCGAGGTCGCCGACGGCGAGCTGGTGCTGCTCGAGAACGTGCGCTTCAACAGCGGCGAGAAGAAGGACGACGAGGCGCTGTCGAAGCAGTACGCGGCGCTCTGCGATGTCTATGTGATGGACGCCTTCGGCACCGCGCACCGCGCGCAGGCCTCGACCCATGGCGCCGGCAAGTTCGCGCCGGCGGCCTGCGCCGGGCTGTTGCTGGCCGAGGAACTGGATGCGCTGAAGAAGGCCCTGGCCGAGCCCAAGCGGCCGATGGTGGCGATCGTCGGCGGCTCCAAGGTCTCGACCAAGCTGACCGTGCTCGAGGCGCTCTCGACCAAGGTCGATCAGCTGGTGGTCGGCGGCGGTATCGCCAATACCTTCATCAAGGCCGCCGGGCACCAGGTCGGCAAGTCGCTGTACGAGGCCGATCTGGTCGACACCGCCAAGGCGCTGATGGACAAGGCCACCGCCGCCGGCGCCACCATCCCGATCGCGACCGATGTCGTCTGCGGCAAGCAGTTCGACGAGAACGAGCCGGCGGTGCAGAAGCCGGTCGAGGAAGTCACCGATGACGACATGATCTTCGATATCGGCCCGGACAGCGCCGAGGCGCTCGCAGCGATCATCAAGCAGGCCGGCACCGTGGTCTGGAACGGCCCGGTCGGCGTGTTCGAGTTCGATCAGTTCGGCGCGGGCACCAAGACCATCTCGATGGCGATCGCCGAGACCGATGCCTTCACGCTCGCCGGTGGTGGCGACACCATCGCGGCGATCCAGAAGTACGACATCTACGACCGTGTCTCCTACATCTCGACCGCTGGCGGGGCCTTCCTCGAATATCTCGAGGGCAAGACCCTGCCGGCGGTGGCCATGCTCGAGGCCCGCGCGAACGCCTAATCAACGCGCTCCACACGCCTTTTTTGCTCGGATCGATACCTTGATGCCAAGACGTACCAAGATCGTTGCCACCTTTGGTCCCGCCACCGATGCGCCGGGCGTACTCGAAGCCATGGTCGATGCCGGGCTCAATGTGGTTCGCTTGAATATGTCGCACGACTCGCACGAGCGCCAGCGTGAGCGCGTCGAGCGCGTGCGTCGCGTGGCGCTCGCCAAGCGCCATGCGCTGGGTGTGCTGATCGATCTTCAAGGCCCGAAGATCCGCATCGGCAAATTCGTCGAAGGTGCCATCGAGTTGGCCCAGGGAGCGGCGTTTGCGATCGATGCCGAGTGTCCGCTCGATGCGGGCGATCACAGCCGCGTTGGGACCACCTTGCCGAGCATGGCCGAGGATCTGTCGTCGGGGGATATCCTGCTACTCGACGACGGTGCCATTGAACTCCAGGTCGAGGCCGTCGAGGGCGGGCGAGCCGATTGCAAGGTATTGGTCGGCGGCCGTCTGTCGAATAACAAGGGCATCAACAAGAAAGGCGGCGGGCTCTCGGCGCCGGCGCTAACCGAGAAGGACAAGGCCGACATCGTCTTTGCCGCCGAGGTCGAGGCCGACTACCTGGCCGTCTCCTTCGTCTGCAATGGCGACGATGTGCGGCTCGCGCGACAACTGCTCGAAGAGGCGGGCGGCAAGGGCGGCATCGTCGCCAAGATCGAACGCGCCGAGGCGCTGCACGCGCTCGAGGACATCATCGATGCCTCGGACGCGGTGATGGTCGCGCGCGGCGACCTCGGGGTCGAGATCGGCGACGCCGAACTGCCGGCGGTGCAGAAGCGCTTGATCAGCATGGCGCGTGATCGCAACAGCGTGGTGATTACCGCGACGCAGATGATGCAGTCGATGATCGAGAACCCGATCCCAACCCGAGCCGAGGTCTTCGATGTCGCCAACGCGGTGCTCGATGGCACCGATGCGGTGATGCTCTCGGCCGAGACCTCGGTTGGCAAGAACCCGGCCAAGGTGGTCGAGTCGATGTCGCGCATCTGCGCCGAGGCCGAGAAGGAGCGCCTGGTGCGTCGCTCCGGCCATCGCATTGATGCCGTCTTCGGCCGCGTCGACGAGGCCATCGCGATGGCGACCATGTACACCGCCAACCACCTCGGCGTGAAGGCGATCGCGGCGCTGACCGAATCCGGCTCGACGGTCAAATGGATGTCTCGCATCAGTTCCGGCATCCCGATCTACGCGATGACCCGTCAGGTACCAACCCGCCGAAAAGTAACCCTTTTCCGTGGTGTCTATCCGGTAAGATTCGATGTCTCGAGCACGGACATCCACGAGGTGAACAAGGAGGTCATCGAGGAATTACTGCGCCATGGCACCGTGCAGGAAGGCGATCTGGTGATCATCACCAAGGGCGATCGCTCTGGTGTCGAGGGGCAGACCAATATCATGAAGATCATGCGCGTCGGCGAGCATCGCCTGCTGACCGACGACTGACGCATCGGCAACCGATTTCGACCCCGTTTTTACGTCTTTACAACGACAGAGGAGAACCGCAATGGCTCTTATTTCGCTTCGCCAGTTGCTGGATCATGCCGCTGAGTACAGCTACGGCGTCCCAGCCTTTAACGTGAACAACCTCGAGCAGATGCGGGCCATGATGGAGGCCGCCGACGAGACCGATTCTCCTGTGATCTGTCAGGCATCGGCCGGTGCGCGCAAGTACGCCGGCGCGCCCTTCCTGCGCCACCTGATCCTGGCGGCGATCGAGGAATTCCCGCACATCCCGGTCGTGATGCATCAGGATCACGGGGCATCGCTGGCGATTTGCCAGCGTTCGATCCAGCTCGGCTTCAGCTCGGTGATGATGGACGGCTCGCTGGGCGAGGACATGAAGACGCCGATGGACTACGACTACAACGCGCGCGTCACTCGCCAAGTGGTCGATATGTCGCATGCCTGCGGCGTCTCGGTTGAGGGCGAGCTTGGCTGCCTGGGCTCGCTTGAGTCCGGCATGGCCGGCGAGGAGGACGGCTCCGGCGCCGAGGGCAAGCTCAGCCACGATCAGCTGCTGACCGATCCGGAAGAGGCGGCCAAGTTCGTCCAGGATACCCATGTCGACGCCCTGGCCATTGCCATCGGCACTAGCCATGGCGCCTACAAGTTCACCCGGCCGCCGACAGGCGACATCCTCGCCATCCAGCGCATCCGTGAGATCCATGCCCGCATCCCGGATACCCATCTGGTCATGCATGGCTCTTCCTCGGTGCCACAGGAGTGGCTGAAGATCATCGACGAGTTCGGTGGCGACATGGGCGAGACCTACGGCGTGCCGGTCGAGGAGATCGCCGAGGGCATCAAGAATGGTGTGCGCAAGGTCAACATCGATACCGACCTGCGTATGGCCTCCACCGGTGCCATCCGCAAGCACCTGGCCGAGAATCGGAAGAACTTCGACCCGCGCAAGTATCTGGCGGCCTCGACCAAGGCGATGAAAGACATCTGTAAGCACCGCTACGAGGCCTTCGGCACCGCTGGCAATGCGAGCAAGATTCGTGCGCTCTCGCTCGAAGCGATGACCCAGCGTTACGCCAAGGGCGAACTCGACCCCAAGGTCAACTGATCACTGATCACTGATCACCGGCCACCTTCGCAGTTGCGAAGAGAGCAAAGGGCGCTTCGGCGCCCTTTTTGCTGTCGATCCAAAGGTGCCGCTAGCCTAGCGCCAAAGCGCTAGCCCAGCGCCAAAAAGCGTTCCAATGCCGGACGCTCGGAGAGGTCGCCATAGAGGATTTCGGGGTTGCCGGCGTCGCTGGTACGCAGCAGGGCCGGCGTGGCAAAGATCCCAAACACGAGGGTCTGCTCGGGATCAGCGGTCAGATCGATCTCCGGCACCGAGGCAGGATCGAGTCCGATCTGTTCGAGCGCCTCGGCGAGATTGGCGCGCGCGCGCTGTGAGCGCGGCGCATCGCCGGTCACGAAGAGCCTGAGATTGTGCGGGTTAACGGTCATGGTCTCTGCACGCTGGTTCATGCCGCGCCCTTGGGTGGAGGTTGTTCTCTTGCACTCGGATTCCGACGACTCATGACCTCGTGCTCATGACGCCGAGCGCTTTGCTCGCGCGCCGAGCGTTCTTCTTGAAGGGCTTGCAATTCCAGCCGCAGGCGCTCGGCGTCGGCCACGGTCTGCTCAATCCGTTGCTCCAGCCCGCGTTGGCGCTGATCATCCTCGAGCCACTTGAGCCGCTGATTGATCGCCTCTTCGCTCTCCTTCTGCATCCGCGCCGTGCCCATCAGGACCTCGGTGCCATATTCGTAGACATCGGCGAGATCGATCCCGTGGTGCGCCAGGATCAGTTCACGCACCTGATCGGAATGCGCCGAACCGCGTGACTTCACCACCGAGAGCGAGCGATTGCGCTCGCCGCCATAGACGTTGAACCCGAGCACCAGCCAGGTGTCGGCCAGGGTCGAGGCATGACTCAGGGTGGCCTCGCTGGTGGGATCGGTCTGGGTGCCCAATGAGGTCAAGAGGGTGGTGATGCCGCGCGCGCGGGTGGCGCTGAGCATCCGCTCGATGGCGACCTGGGCGCTATCGGCCCCAGCGGCTTTCAGCAGCGCGGAGATCGGATCGATGATCAGACAATCGGGCTGGAAGCTGTGAAGCAACTGCTCGAGGGCATGGTAGTGATCCTCGATCAGACCGCTCCAAGCCTCGCGCGCGTGGAATTGGACCAAACCGGACTCGATCGGCTCGCCGAGGGCAATCCCCACCGAGGCCAGATTGCGCACCACCGGTGCTTGCTGCTCATCGAAACTGAGGAACAAGGTGCGTTCGCCACGGGCGGCGGCCGCTGCCGCGAAACTGCCGGAGAGGGTGGTCTTGGCGGTGCCGGGCTGGCCGGAGATCAGGGTCGTCGAGCCCCGATAGAGGCCGCCTCCGAGCACCTCATCGAGCCGGTGAATGCCGGTGCCAATGCGCTCATTTGGTGCTGGCCCCGCTGCCGCGACCGGGCGCGCGGCATAGGGGAAGTGCACGCCATCGTCGTCGAGGAGCATCGCGACCTCATCGGTGGTGTGCGCGCTGCCACGGAACTTGGCGATGCGAAAGCGACGGCTGAGCCGATTCGAGACCAGGGTCGTGGAGAGCACGAACACACTGGGCAACAGGAATTCGATGCCTTCCAGGTGAGCCGGCGCGAGACTGTGTTCACTCAACTTACCGGTCAGGATCAGCGACAGCTCGCGCTCCTCGCACCAATTGCTCAGGCTGTGGATCTGATCGATCGCCATCAAGGCGTCCTGCTGGCGGCGCAGCAGCTGATCGATCCCATCGAAGACCACCCAGTGCGCGCCGGTGCGCTTGACGCAGTGTTCGATCGCCGCCAACAGCCCTTCGAGATCGAACTCGCCGGAGACCCGCGCGCCGGGTGCTGGGCGTGCATCGATCAACTCGAAGCGCTGCTCGTCCCGCAGGTGGTGCCACCACGAAAAGGACGCCGCATCGCGCAGAACCTGGCGGCGCGATTCCTCGAACGAGACGAAGATCGCCCCTTCACCCCGGGCGATGGCCAGGGCCAGGATCTGCAGCGCGAGCACGGTCTTGCCAGCGGCCGGGCGGCCCAGGATCAGGGTGCCACCGGCGGCCGGGAGTCCGCCTTGGGTCATCTGATCCAGGCCCCTGATGCCGGTGGCGCGTTTCACGAGTCCTTCGGCGGCTTCAGTCACGCGGATGTCTCCGGTCGGTTGGTCTTGGGTGTCTTCAACGGCAGCCGCGAGCCTTGCTCCAGCAGCCAGCGGAAGTCCTCGGTCTCCAGCGGAACACTGAACAGATAGCCCTGCCCGAACTGGTAGCCGAGTTCGATCAGGGCCTGCTGTACCGCCTCCGTCTCGATGCCCTCGGCGATCAGCTCGGCGCCGAGCGCATCGGCAATCCCCTTGATGGCCTGCAGCACGGTGCGACTATAGCGATCCTCGCGCACGCGCGCGACGAAGCAGCGGTCGACCTTGATCTCATCGAACGGGTAGCGCTGCAGGTAGGCCAGCGACGAATAGCCGGTGCCGAAGTCGTCCAACGACAGCCGAATGCCGAACGCGCGCAGGGCGTTCAACTGCTCGAGCAGCGTTTCAGAGGCCTCGGCGAACACGCTTTCGGTGATCTCCAGGGTCAGCGCACTGGGCGCGATCTCGAATCGGTGCAAGATGGCGCGCACCGCTTGCGGGAAATCAGGGGTGCGAAATTGGATCAGCGAGACATTGACCGCGATGCCCACCACATTCAAGCCGGCCTGTTGCCAGTCGTGCAGCAGTCGACAGGCCTCGTGTAAGGCCCAATCGCCAATGGCCCCGATCAGTTGGCTCTGTTCGGCGATGGGGATGAACAGCCCCGGCGGCTGCAAGCCACGCTGGGGATGGTTCCACCGCAGCAGGGCTTCGCAGGCGACCAGCTCGCCGGTTGCCAGATTCACCTTCGGCTGGAAGTGGAGTTCGAACTGCTCCTCATACAGGGCGATACGCAGATCCTGGGTCAGTGCGATGCGCTCATGGACCTGCCGATCGAGTTCGGCGTTATAGGCGGTGGCCGTGTCCGTGCCCTGCTGACGTTGCTGGAACAGCGCTAGCTCGGCCTGGTGGAGCAGCGTCTCGGCCGAGCAGCGCCGATCGCCGACCAGGGTGTAGCCAAGGTCGATGTCGATCTCGATGCCGATGGTGGGCAGCAGGAAGCACTGCTCGGTGATCGCAATGAGCGCCTCGATCTGGTGCGACGGCTCGAGGCCGGGCGCGCCGCGCAGGAAGACGCTGAACTCATCACCGGCGATGCGCCCGACCAGTCCATCCTTACCCGCTTGGCGCTCGAGCCAGCGGGCGATCTCGATCAACAGTTGATCACCGGTCTCGAAGCCATGGGAGTCGTTGACATCGCGCAGATCCTTGATGTCGAACAAGGCCAGCAGCGTGGACGCCGAAGGCTGGTCGTCCTCGGCAAGCCGCGTGGCCAAGGCCTCGGTGAAGCCATCGCGGGTCAAGAGATGGGTGAGCCGATCGCGATGCACGAGCTGGTCCAACTGCAGCTCGGCGAGCTTGCGCTCGGTGATGTCGACATGCATCACCACGGCGCCATTTCGGCGTTCCGTCTCGTTCCCGGTCTCGCTCCCGTTCCCGGTCTTCTCGCCGGTCTGCCGGAGTCGGTTCGCGGCCATACGAAACCAGCGCTGCTCATACGGCGCATGACAGGGGTATTCCAACGAAAAGGCGTCTCGCTCGCCGGCGAGTAGCGCCTGGAGCGCGTGAGCAATGGTCGGCGCCTCCTCGGAAAAGTCGCCGACCGCGTGCTCACAGACCTCGAGATAGTTCATCCCGGTGCCCGCACTGGCGCCCGAGAAATCGTTCTGCTCGGCGAAACGGTGCCAGGCGTCGTTGACTTCGATGATGCGGCCATCGGCATCGAGCAGCGCGATATGCGCCGGCAAGGAGTCGATCAGCGCTTTGCGCGTTTGCACCAGTTCGGCGAGCTGATCGCGCGACTGGCGCAACGCAGCCTTCTGCGCTTGCAGTCGGCGCACCATCCGATGCTGCTCGGTCACATCCTGGAAATAGACCGCGAGGCCCTCCTGGGAAGGGAAGGCGCGGATCTCGAACCAGGTGCTGAACGGGCGGTAGTATTCCTCGAAGGTCACCGTCTCTTGCGTGAGCATGGCGCGCCGATAGGCCGATTCGATGCGCGTGCCGATCGCCTCCGGCAAGCACTGCCAGAAGGGCTTGCCGAGCAGGTGCTCGCGCGGCTGCTGTAGGAGCCGGGCGGCCTCGCGATTGAGATAGGCAAAGCGCCAGTCCCGGTCGAGCGCGAAGAAGCCATCGGTGATGCTCTCGAGGGTCGTCTGCAGACGCTCGCTCAGGGCTTCCGCCTCTAATTCGGCGGATTTTTGAGCCGAGATATCCTGAAATGCCCCCTGCGCGGCGCTGATGCCGCCTTGCTCGTCATAAACGGCTTCGCCGGTGGTGCGCACCCACACACGCTCGCCTTGGGCATTGATGATCCTGAGATCCACGCGATAGGGGATGCCGCGCTCGGCGCAGGCGGTGAAGACACGCCGAATGGTCTCAAGGTCTTCTGGGGCATAGAAGGCGATGCCTTCGTCGACCGAGGGTGAAAAGCCTTTGGGCATGCCGTGGATCTCGGCGACGATATCCGACCATTGAGCCTGATTGCTCGCCAGATCGACCCGCCAGCCGCCAATGCGACCCACGCGTCCGGCGATATCAAGCAGCTGTGATTGCTCACGCAGCTTGGTCTCGACCTGCTTGAACTCGGAGATGTCGGTGATCACGGCGACCACCTGGCGTGCCGAGGGGAACTGCGTCTCGATCGGGAAATAGCGCGCGAGCAACTGGCGCGGATGTCCGTCGAGATCGAGGCGTTCGGTCTCGAAGCGCTGGTTGTGACCGGCAAGACAGCCATCCAGCTTCGTTTTCAGCACGTTGTCGAAATAGGTGCGGCCGAGGACATCCCAGAGGTAGGCGCCTTCGATCTCGCCGCGATCACGCCCGAAGCGCTGGGCATAGGCCTGGTTGACCAACAGGTAGCGATACTGGTCGTCCGCGATCGCCATCAGGTCTTCGCTGCCCTCGACCAGCTCGCGATACTGGCGCAGGCGCCGAGCACTGGCCTCACGATGGTCCAGCATCCGGTTGAGGGCCGTCGCGAGGCGGGCCAATTCGTCTCCTCCCTGAACCGTCGCGCGGGCGTCGAGATCGCCCTGGTGGATACGCTCCACGGTCTGCGTGAGTGAGCGCACGGGAGCGGCGACGCGCCAATACAGCAGGCCGAAGGCGCTGATGCAGAGCAGGCCGAAGAGGATCGCCGAGCCCGCGAGTCGGAGCGCGATCTGATTCGCCTCGAGCGTGATGGCTTGTCGGCGCTCGCGCAGCAAGGCGTCCAATGCGATGTCCAGCACGACGCCGTGGCTGGCGATCTGATTGAGGATGATCCGGGTTCGCTCCGGCATCGGCGGCGGCTCGATCACCGCGCCGCGCGTCGGCGCGAGGTCCGAACGCGCTGGCACTGCCAGATGGGCGAGGGTATCGATCAGGACCTGGACGCGGTGCGCAGCCTTGAGGGCCTCGGGATGCTGCAATCCCTGCACCTGCAGTCGCCGCTGGATATCTTCGGCGTCCGCGCGCAGACGTTGCCAGAGTTCAGGGCCAGCACCGAATAGCAATAAGCTGTCCGAGGCCACCGACAGATGGTCGATGCGATGGCGCAACGCGAACAGATCGTTGACCTCGGTCTTGGCGGCTTCGAGCTTGGCATGGCTCTGCAGGGTGATCGCGAGCAGCAGCAGCAGACCGAGGGCAGAGCCCAGGATGCTGGCGATCGAGAGATGAAGGAGTTTCATGGAGTGTGTGGCACGGGCGGTATGCCAACGGTTCCTGGCACCAGCGCGCGCAGGATGGAATCATCGATCAGGTCGATGACATCGATGTCCGGATTGGACGGCGCTTGGCGCGTTGCGGCCCAGTCGGCCTGCTGCTGCAGTGCGGCAATCAGCGACCAGTCGATACTCAACTCATAATCCAGCGCCCGTTGTCGCCAGCTGTCTTCCAAGGCGGACGTTGACACCCCAACGCGTTCGGCATAGAGGGTGAGTGTTTCGCCTCTGTCCTGGTTGATCAACTCGATGGCCTCTCGATAGGTCGCGAGCATGGCGGCGCAGAGGTCGCGGCGCTCGCGGGCGGTGCGACGCGAGGTGACCAGGACCCACTTCGCCGTGTAGAGCTGACTGACTGGAAACTGGCCAAGGTCATCACCGAGCCGCGCTCGTAGTCTGACGATCCAGGGCTCGCGGATCACCGCCGCATCGATGGCGCCAGCGGCGAGCAGGGCTGGAATCGCGTCGGCCGCATGCTGATCGAGCAGCCTGACATCTGGGGGCAGACCGTGAAAGGTACTGAACAGCCACCAGAGGAATTCGGCGTTGGTTCCCGGCGGGAGGGCAACCTGGCGTCCGCTCAGGTCGCTCGGTGCGTTGATCGCGCGCTCGCGGTGGAAGACGATGCGATTGATGTCGGTGGAGTGGATCAGTCCGGCCAGGATCACCGGATCCTCCGGACCACCGGGATGAGGATCGGCGATGAGGTCAAGGACCAATGGTGCCAAGCTCATCAGGGCGAAGTCGACTTCACCAGCCTGCAAGCGCGCGAGATTGTGCGCGTCGAGTTCATCTCGACTGACCTCGGCGTTGAGTCCATGGCGGGCGAACAGCCCCTTGGATTCGGCCACGAGCGTCGGCAGATCAGCCACATAAAGCGCGCCCGCCACGCGCACGGGCTGCGGTGGCGGGGCCTTCGCCTGAGCCCGAGCCACGCCGGATAAGGCCATGCTCGAGATGCTGAGCAACAGCAAAATGCACCAGAGGCGTGCTGAGTGGGAGCGACTTGCGATCGGAATGACCATGGGATCTGTTTTCCAAGCCACCAGACTGAAGGTCCGCGTGCGCGGGAATCGACTTACCTCCCTGAGTTGGCACCTAGACGCTGGCATAGCCTTTCATTATCGCTGATTCAGGATCGAGACGCGAAGACGCATCGCGTGCCGATGCCGATCTTGGGACGCGCAGGGCGAGACTTGCGACAGGCAGTGCGGGATGAGCCTCGTGGGATTAAGGCGCCCTAGTCTGGTCTCGCGTACAGTGACCGTTGACCGTTGGCTCGAGACAAGGCTGCGCATGCTGCGCCGTAGCCGCTGGCTCGGATGGGAACCGTTGTGGAGAGTGATCGATGGCGAGTGCGGTGGTGCTACTGAGCGGTGGGTTGGATTCGGCAACCGCGTTGGCGATCTGTCGCGAGGCTGGATTCGTCGCGCATGCGCTCTCGTTTCGCTATGGCCAACGCCACCTGGTCGAGTTGGACGCAGCGGCGCGCGTGGCCAAGGCGCTCGGCGTCGCCGAGCATCTGATCAGCGAGATCGACCTGCGGCGTTTCGGCGGCTCGGCGCTGACCGCCGAGATCGCGGTGCCGAAGGACCGTGATGCGCAAGCCATGGCCGAAGGCATCCCGATCACCTATGTGCCGGCGCGCAACACGGTGTTCCTGTCCTTTGCGCTGGCCTGGGCCGAGGTGCTCTCGGCCAACGATATCTTCATCGGCGTCAACGCGTTGGATTATTCGGGCTATCCAGATTGTCGCCCCGAGTATATCGCCGCCTTCGAGCGCATGGCCAATCTGGCCACCGCAGCGGGCGCCGAGGGCCGCCAACATCTGCGTATCCACGCGCCGTTGATGACCCTGACCAAGGCCGAGATCATCCGCCGTGGCAGCGCGCTCGGGGTCGATTATGGACTCACCAGCAGCTGCTACGATCCCGGCGCCGATGGCCGCCCCTGCGGCCACTGCGACTCCTGCCAGCTGCGGGCCAAGGGCTTTGCCGAGGCCGGGCTCGCCGATCCGCTGTGGCAGCGGTTCGCGGAGTCGGGCTGATGACCGAACGACTCTATTATCAAGCCGCCGCCTCGTTCGAGGCGGCGCGCCGCGTCGCCGTGCTGCCACAGGGGCATCGCGCGCGCCGCCTGCATGGTCATGGCTTCAAGGCGCGCGTCCTGGCCGAGCTGCCGCCCGCTTGGGGCGGTTTCGACGGCGCCGAAACCGAGGCCCTGGCTGCGGCATTGCGCGACAGCGTCGAGGCGCTGGATTACACCGATCTCAATGAACAACTGGCGGTGCCGACCGACGAGCATCTAGCGGCCTGGGTGCAACAGCAACTGGAGCACCGGCACGCGCTGCCAGGCATCGCCCAGGTCGGCATCCAGAGCACCGGCGAGCAGGGCGTCGAGCTGCGCCTTGGCGCCGATGACGCAGGCCCAAGGACGCGGCGCGCCCATGCCCATGTCTGGCGCCGATTCCGATTCGAGGCCGCGCATCGGTTGGTGAATGTGCCGCCCGACCATCCGTGCGGCCGCATGCATGGGCATGGGTTCGAGGTCATTCTGCATGCCGAGCAGGAACTGGCGCGGGAGTCGGATGCGCTTCCCGGCGCCGCCGCGCACATGGGCATCGATGACGACCAGCTCGGCGCGCTCTGGGCGCCGCTGCACGCCGAACTCGACCACTGTTGCCTGAACGATCTACCGGGGCTAGAGAATCCAACCAGCGAACTGCTTGCGGCTTGGATTTGGCGGCGTCTCAAGCCCAGACTGCCGGCGCTGTCCTTGGTCAGTGTGTACGAGACCGCCACCGCCGGCTGTCATTATGATGGCCAGGACTATCGTATCTGGAAGGAGATGCGCTTCGAGGGCGCGTTGCGCCTCGGACGGGCGCCGGTCGGTGATCCGCGCCGCCGTCTGCATGGGCATAGCTATCTGCTGCGCCTGCATCTCACAGCGCCCTTGGACGCGGTGCGCGGCTGGACCATCGATTACGGCGATGTGAAGGCGCTGTTCAAGCCGGTCTATGCGCAGCTCGATCATCATGAGCTGAACGGGCTGACGGGGCTTTCCGACCCCAGCACCGCGCGGCTCGCCTGCTGGATCCGCGAGGCCATCGCCGAGGCGCTGCCGCAAGCGGATCGGCTTGAACTCACCGAGCGGCCCGGTTGCGGGGTGTTGCTGTGCTGGGGGGCAAGCTGGGGCGCGCGCTGGGGGGCGAATGGGGAGACGATGCCTTCACAACAAGCGGCGCAACAAACGGCGGCGGTGCTACCGCTCTGAAGGCCAAGGCCGATGCCGTCCGTCTACCAGGTCAAGGAGGTCTTCTATACGCTGCAGGGCGAGGGCGCTCGCAGTGGTCGCGCTGCGGTGTTCTGTCGCTTTGCCGGCTGCAACCTCTGGTCAGGTCTGGAGCGCGATCGCGTAACCGCGCTTTGCGACTTCTGCGATACCGACTTCCGTGGTACCGATGGCCCCGGTGGTGGGCGCTTCGAGAGCGCTGAGGCACTCGCCGAGCAGATCCTGCGGCAGTGGCCAACGCGGGAGAAGGGGCGCGCCGATGGGGGGTATGTGGTCTGCACCGGTGGCGAGCCGCTGTTGCAACTGGATGCGGCGCTGATCGATGCCCTGCATGCGCGCGGGTTTGAGGTCGCGGTCGAGACCAACGGCACGCAACCGGCACCGCGCGGGATCGACTGGCTCTGCGTCAGCCCGAAGGCGGACGCGCCCTTGATGATCGAAACCGGCGATGAACTCAAGCTGATCTTCCCGCAGCCAGCGGCTCCACCGGAGCGTTTCGCCCAGCTCGACTTCGCCGAGTTCTTCCTGCAGCCGATGGACGGCCCAAGGTTGGCCGAGCATACCCAGCAGACGCTCGCCTACTGCCAGGCCCATCCGCAATGGCGGCTCGGCCTACAGCTGCATAAGTTACTCGGGATTCCCTAGCCGCGCACGCGGGACTAGCTGTCGCCACCTGCCGTGCTTGAAGGCTGCTTGGTCGCGGCCAGACTGGGTTCCGCGAGTTTGCCGGCCTTGGCCAAGGCCGTGCGTAGCTTGTCGCCGGTACCGGCGGGAACGAGGACGAGATGTGGGCCGCCTGGCAAGGTCTTGCCGCGCTTCAGGCCCGGATTCAATTGCTTGAGCTGAGTCACCGTGACCCCGCAGGCCTGTGCCGCTTGCGCGAGATCGATCTGTTGCCCTGCCTCGACGATCTCGAGGCGCGGCTGATTGGCGATCACCGGCATCTCCAGGCCATGCGTCTCGGGCTCACGCATCAGCGTGGCGATCGCGAGCAGCTTTGGCACATAGTGCTCGGTTTCGGCGGGCAGATTGAGCGACCAGAAATCGGTGGGTTTGCCAGCGGCTCGGTTCGCGCGCTGCGCGGCGCGCACGCGGCCAGGTCCGGCGTTGTAGCCGGCCAGCGCCAGCGCCCAGTCGCCATCGAACTCTTGGTTTAATTGCCGCAGATAGGCGATGGCCCCTCGGGTCGAGGCCAGGATGTCGTTGCGTCCGTCATACCAGCTATTCTGTTTCAGGCCCATCTCGACGCCGGTGTAGGGCATGAACTGCCACATTCCGGTCGCGCTTTTCGGCGAGATGGCATGCGGGTTGTAGCGGCTCTCGACCTCGGGCAGCAGGGCGAGTTCGGCGGGCAAGCCGTGGCGCTCTAATTCCTCAACGATCAGATGCAGATAAGGTCGCGCTCGGCGGGTCAGATCCGTGAGATAATCCGGGTTGCGCTTGAGGCTGTGCAGGGCGCGCTCGATCCGCGCATGCGGCGTCACGCCCAGGCTGTCTCCATACCGAACCCGATCCCAGAGGTCGTCGCCCGAACGCGCGAAGCGATGCCGCTGGCTGCTGCTTGTACCCTGCGCCCGGCCGATGACCCTGACATCGACGGCGGGTCTCACATAGCCATATTCACGGGCCGAGACGGAAAAGCTTTGCGGGAGGGTGCTGTCTTCACCGGTGGGCTGAGTCGCGCAGCCGCTCAGTAAAAGGATTAGGCTGGAGGCGGAATAGGCGAGCAGAGGGGTGCGGAGAGCACTTGGCATAAGAGATGACGCAGCAGCTGGAATGTGAAGATGATGCGCTTTGTTCTTATTTTGATGCGCTTAGCGGCCAAAATATACGGGAAACCCCGGAGGTGTGCCAGTCGTTCGCACCTTCACCTAGGGGCGAGCGTCCGATGAGATCCTGCTCACAGCAGGATGGCGAGCCGCTTGAGGTGCTCGCTAAGTGGTACAAGACGCCGATCGGCCGTCGGGTGGCATGCGCCGAGAGCGCTTGCGTCGAACGCATGATCGAGAACTCATTCGGCCACTTCTTGGTGCAGATCGGCTGTGGCGGGCAGTTCGGCGATGTGCTCGAGCGCAGCCGGATCCGGACCCGGGTGGTCCTCGGCGAGCAGCCTTACGCACAGGGGGGCGGTTCGCCACTGCGCGCGCGCCCGAGTGAATTGCCGCTTGCGGCGGCCAGTGTCGATGCAGTGCTTCTGCCGCACACTCTCGATTTCGTGGAGCACCCGCAACCCGTGCTGCGCGAGGCTGAGCGCGTCTTGATCCCGGAAGGGCGCATCTTGATCATCGGCTTCAATCCGTTGAGCGCCTGGGGGCTGATGCGCGGGGTCTTCCGCAAGCCGCGCGTTCCCTGGTGCGGTCATCAGTTGACGGCCTCCAGGCTCGGCGACTGGCTCGATCTGCTTGGTTTTCAGCTCGAGGTGCGCGAATGGCTACTGTTTCGGCCACCGCTGCGCTCAGCCTATCACAGCCGTCTCGAGGGGCTGGAGCAAGCGGGCGCGCGCTGGTGGCCGGTGTTTGGCGGTGTGTATGTGATTCGGGCCGTGAAGCGGGTGAGTCTGTCGACCCCCGTTCGCCAACGCTGGAAGCCTCGTCCGGCCTTTTTACCTGGAGGAGCCATGAAACCCACCGCTCGTGAGACGAACCATGCTCGATAGCCGTTCAGCAGAGGTTGCGGGCCAGCATCAAGCGCCCGCGCCAACACCGGAACCAACACAGGCGCCAACACCAACACCAGCGGTCGAGGTGTTCACCGACGGGGCCTGCAAGGGCAATCCGGGGCCGGGCGGCTGGGGAGCCTTGCTGCGCTATGGCGCACACGAGAAGGAGCTGTTTGGCGGTGAAGCGCAGACGACGAACAATCGCATGGAGCTGATGGCCGTGATCCAGGCCCTAGAGGCGCTCAAGCGCCAGAGTGAGGTCATCCTGACCGTCGACTCACGCTATGTGCGCGATGGCGTCGAGCGCTGGATGAAAGGCTGGAAGCGCAACGGCTGGATGACCAAACAGCGCACCCCGGTCAAGAACCAAGATCTCTGGCAACGCTTGGATCAGGCGCTCGCCGGCCATCGGGTGCGTTGGCACTGGGTGCGCGGGCATAGCGGGCATGCCGAGAACGAGCGTGCCGATCAGCTTGCCAACAAGGGCATTCCCAAGGGCCTTTCAAAGCGAGGCTGAGCCTCGTTGACGTGGGAGCAAACCGGATGCGACAACTGGTACTGGATACAGAAACCACCGGGCTCGAGCCGAGCGAGGGACATCGGATCATCGAGATCGGCTGCGTTGAGGTGATCGAGCGGCGGCTCACCAAGGCCAATTTCCACCATTATCTGCAACCGGATCGCGAGATCGATGCCGGCGCGGTCGCGGTGCATGGGATCTCGAATGCCTTCCTCGCGGATAAGCCGCGCTTTGCCGACATCGCCGAGGAACTCATCGCGTATCTTCGTGGCGCCGAGCTGGTGATCCATAACGCGGCCTTTGATATCGGCTTCCTCAATCACGAGTTGAGGCAGTGGCGCGCTGATGCGCCGCGCATCGAGGATCTCTGCACGGTCGTCGACACCCTGGGCTTGGCGCGCCAACGCCATCCAGGGCAGCGCAATAGCCTCGACGCCCTTTGTCGGCGCTACGAGATCGACAACGCGCGCCGGGATCTGCATGGGGCATTGCTCGATGCCGAGATCCTCGCCGATGTCTACTTGGCGATGACCGGTGGGCAGGTGGCACTGGCGCTCGGGAGTGACGCGAGTGGAGGTCAACAGGGCGCGCGCGCCGAAGCGGAGGCTCGCCCAAGGCGCCTACGAGCGGATAGGCCCGCGCTGCGCGTGGTGCGCGCGAGCGACTCGGAACTCGAGGCGCATCGCGATCGTCTGCAGGCGATTGGCACCGCGAGCGCCAGTGGCTGTGTCTGGCTGTCGCTGACCGACGAGAACGCGCGGACGGTGTCACGCACGGCCTGAACGCTGGCATTGGTGGGCGCTCGGCCCCTGGTGTGTGACGATCAGGCTAGGTCTTGTGCCCCGAGCCTCGGGGGCTCAATTCGAGCGTTGCTTATGCGTGCTGGAGGGCGCGGAGCCCGCCATCATCTCCAGCGCTGGGAGATTCAGCAGCTCGACATGTTTGCGGTCGACGCGCAGCAGTCCATCTTCCTGGAAACGGGTGAAAAGGCGGCTCACGGTCTCGACCGCCAAGCCGAGATAGCTGCCGATCTCATGGCGCGACATGCTCAGGTAGAAGTCGGTCGGCGAGAGGCCGCGCTTGCTCAAGCGGCTGGACATGCTGGTGAGGAAGGCCGCGAGCCGTTCCTCGGCGTTCTTCTTGCCGAGCAGCAGCAGCATGTCGGCATCCTGTCCGATCTCCTTACTCAGCAACCGATACATCTGGTGTTGCAGCGAGGGGATCGAGGTCGCTAGCTCCTCGAAGCGCTGGAAGGGCACCTCGCAGATGGCCGAGGTCTCAAGCACCTTGGCCGAGCAGGCATGGCAGGACTTGTCGATCGCATCAAGGCCGATGATCTCGCCAGGGAGATGGAAGCCGAGCACCTGCTCGCCGCCTTCCTCGCTCGGCGCGTAGGTCTTGACGGAGCCGGTCTTGACCACGTAGAGCGAGCGGAAGCGCTCGCCGCCACGAAACAGATGATCACCGCGATGAAGGGGCCGGGAGCGCTTGATGATCGAGTCGAGTCGCTCGACATCTTCCGGCGCCAAGCCCATCGGTAGACAGAGCTGCGACAGAGAGCAGTTCTTGCAGGCGACTCGGATCGTGTCGAACGAGATTACTTTTCGCTGAGTCAAGGCAAGGTTCCAGTGTGTGGTTTGGTTGTATTCTGCAACTCAAGTTGACATGCATCAAGCGTCAATATGATTTACATACACGCGTACTGCGCGATGAAATACGTGCTCCGAGGTCCGTCAGCCCGAAGGGCCCGCCCGTGAGGCCGAGAGGCGATGGATCGGGTTGTCCCGAGCGTGCTTTTCGATCGCGCGCGCCGGTGGCGGCCAACCGTCGCGTCTGGCTCGATGGAGTTTGGAGGGGGTTCAGACAACCTCGGAAAGGGAAGGTCGACCCGGCTTGGGGACCTTGGAGTGGTGCTCGCCCTGATACAAAAAAGCCGCGCCGAGGCGCGGCTTTAGGCAGCAGTCGTGGACCGTGCCTTACTTGGCTTCTTGAGCGGCCGGTGCGGCGGGAGCCATCGGAGCACCATAGGGCATGCCGTAAGGCGCGCCATAGCCGTAGGGGGCGCCGTAGCCGTAGCCCGGGTAGCCGCCACCATAGCCATACGGATGGCCATAGCCATAGCCGTTGCCGTAACCACGACCATAGCCATTTCCACGTCCGCGACCGTAGCCACGACCGCCACCGCTCATGCTCATGTTGAAGTCGCCGTAGCCGTCGCCGACCATGTCGCTGAACATGTCGCCCATACCGTCACCCCAGCCGTTGCCGTAGCCAGGGCCACCGTAGCCAGGACCCCCCCACCAAGCCTGAGCAGCGTTCATCGAGAAGGCCGCGCTCGTGGCGATGGCGGCGATACCCATAACCTTTGCAAACTTATTCATTTGGTGATGCTCCGAAGGGTGGTGAATCGATCCATCCCGGCTCGCACGGTATTCGAGTTTGGCCCCGCATCGAACCGAGTGGAGGTCCGTAGAGTAACGAACATCACCGAGTATACGTACCGACCGGGGACTTGTGAAGTGCGCGCTTGATCACGGTGCGAATTGTGAGGTTGGGGCCATTTTGCTACCTTGAGAGGGGTATCCTATCTGGACCCAAGTCGTCTGCCTGTTCAGGTCATGCCCAAGTATATTTTCGTTACCGGCGGCGTCGTCTCGTCGCTCGGCAAAGGTATTGCGTCCGCGTCCCTGGCCGCGCTGCTCGAAGCACGCGGTCTCAAGGTGACCATGATCAAACTCGACCCCTACATCAATGTCGATCCGGGCACCATGAGCCCGTTTCAGCATGGGGAGGTCTATGTCACCGATGATGGCGCCGAGACCGATCTCGATCTCGGTCACTACGAACGCTTCCTGCGCACCCGCATGGGGCGCAACAACAACTTCACCACCGGTCAGATCTACGAGAGCGTGATCCGCAAGGAGCGCCGCGGTGACTACCTCGGTCGCACCGTGCAGGTGATCCCGCACATCACCGATGAGATCAAGGATGCGATCCGGCTCGGCGCCTGTGATGCCGACATCGCCATCGTCGAGATCGGTGGCACCGTCGGCGACATCGAGTCGCTGCCGTTCCTCGAGGCGATCCGCCAGATGCGCGTCGAACTCGGGGTCGACAACGCGCTGTTCATGCATCTGACGCTGGTGCCCTTTATCCCAGCCGCCGGCGAGATCAAGACCAAGCCGACCCAGCACTCGGTCAAGGAGCTGCGCTCGATCGGTATCCAGCCCGACATCCTGCTCTGTCGGGCCGAACGCGATCTGCCCGACGAGGAGCGGCGTAAGATCGCGCTCTTCACCAATGTCCCCGAGCGCGCGGTGATCTCGGCCATCGACGCCGATCACATCTACCGCATCCCGATGCTGCTGCACGCCCAAGAGCTGGATGCGTTGGTAGTGCACCAGTTTCGACTCGAGGTGCCCGAGGCCGATCTCTCCGAATGGCAGCGTGTACTGGAAGGGCTCGAGCATCCGCGCGAGGCGGTGACTATCGGCATGGTCGGTAAGTACATGGGGCTGACCGAGGCCTACAAATCGCTCTCCGAGGCGTTGATCCACGCCGGCGTGCACACCCGAACCCGGGTCAAGATTCGCTACCTCGACGCCGAGGAGATCGAGACCCAAGGCCCCGGTTGCCTCGATGGACTGGATGCGGTGCTGGTGCCCGGCGGTTTCGGCGAGCGCGGGATCGAGGGCAAGATCGCTGCGGTCGGCTATGCGCGCAAGCAACGCATCCCCTACCTCGGCATCTGTCTCGGCATGCAGGTTGCCGTGATCGAGTACGCGCGCAATGTCGCCCGGCTCGAAGGCGCGCACAGCACCGAGTTCCTCGCCGACACACCGCATCCGGTGATTGCCTTGATCACCGAATGGCAGACCGAGCAGGGCCGACGCGAGACGCGCAGCGCGGACTCCGACAAGGGCGGCACCATGCGTCTCGGCGGACAACACTGCCGCCTGGAGCCGGGCAGTCTGGCGCGCGCGACCTATGGCACGCCACAGGTGCGTGAGCGCCATCGCCATCGTTACGAGTTCAATAATCGCTACTGTGATGCGATGAAGGATGCCGGCATGCGCTTCTCGGGCTGGTCGCTGGACTCGCGCCTGGTCGAGATCATCGAGATCCCGGACCATCCTTGGTTCGTCGGCTGCCAGTTCCACCCCGAGTTCACCTCGACGCCACGCGACGGCCACCCGCTGTTTCGCGGTTTCCTCGAGGCGGCCCTGGCCTATCAACAGCGGCAGGGGCGCCCGTCGGCCAAGCTGGACGAGCGCCCAGAGGAGGCGGACCCGGATGCGAACGTAGGGGAGAACCCCGCCGCGCAGTCAGAACTGCTGCGCGCCGAAGGGTCGCAGGAGCTGGTCTGATGCAGCTCTGTGGCACCGAGGTCGGCCTCGAGCATCCGCTGTTCTTGATCGCCGGGCCGTGCGTGATCGAGAGCGAGACACTGGCGCAGGACACGGCGGGGCAGCTCAAGGAGCTGACCGCTCGGTTGGGCATCCCCTTTATCTATAAATCGTCCTTCGACAAGGCCAATCGCTCCTCGATCGATGGCTTTCGCGGCCTCGGCGTCGAGGCCGGCCTCAGGATTCTGGAGGGGGTGCGCGAGCGCATCGGCGTCCGGGTGCTGACCGATGTGCACGAAGACACGCCGCTGGCCGAGGTCGCGGCGGTGGTCGATGTGCTGCAAACGCCTGCGTTCCTCTGTCGGCAGACCAACTTCATCCTTGCGGTGGCTGCGCAAGGGCTACCGGTCAACCTCAAGAAGGGCCAGTTCCTGGCACCTTGGGACATGCTGCGAGTGGTCGAGAAGGCGCGCTCGAGTGGCAATCAGCAGTTGATGGTGTGTGAGCGCGGAGCTAGCTTCGGGTATAACAACCTGGTCTCGGACATGCGCGCACTCGCCGTGCTGCGTGAGACCGGCTGCCCGGTGGTCTTCGATGCGACTCACTCGGTACAGCTGCCAGGCGGTCAGGGCCACAGTTCCGGCGGCCAGCGCGAGTTTGTGCCGGTGCTCGCTCGCGCGGCGGTCGCCGCTGGCGTGGCCGGCGTCTTTATGGAGACGCATCCCAATCCGGCTCAGGCGAAGAGCGATGGACCCAATGCCTGGCCCTTGCCTCTGATGGCTGAGCTGCTAGAGACCTTGATGGGGCTGGACCGCTTGGTCAAGGCCCAAGGGTTGGCGGAGCAGCGGCTCTAGCGTATCGGCAGCGCTTGAGTCACCGCTGACGTCACCATTGGCAAAAATTACCGAAAAGACCGACCATTTTGTGCTTGGAAAGAGGATTGAATCATGTCCGAGATCGTTGATGTCCGTGCCCGCGAGATCCTGGACTCGCGCGGCAATCCCACCGTCGAAGTCGATGTCATCACCGCCGAGGGCGCGCTCGGGCGCGCCGCAGTGCCATCCGGCGCTTCGACCGGCTCGCGCGAGGCGCTGGAGCTGCGCGATGGCGACAAATCCCGCTATGGCGGCAAAGGCGTACTGAACGCCTGCGCCCATGTCAACGGCGAGCTGCGGGACGCGGTCGCGGGCCTGGAAGTGACCGAGCAGGAGACGCTCGATCGCCACATGATCGAACTCGATGGTACCGAGAACAAGGCACGGCTTGGCGCCAATGCCATCCTCGGCGTGTCCATGGCTGCGGCCCATGCCGCCGCGCAGGAAAAGGCGGTTCCGCTCTATCAATCGCTGGGCACGGGGGACTATCGCCTGCCGGTACCGATGATGAACATCATCAATGGCGGCGAGCATGCTGATAATAGCGTCGATTTCCAGGAATTCATGATCCTGCCAGTCGGCGCGCCGAACCTGCGCGAGGCGGTGCGCTGGGGTGCCGAGGTGTTCCATGCACTCAAGGCCGTGCTCAACGGGCGCGGGCTGGCGACCGCCGTCGGTGACGAGGGCGGCTTCGCGCCGGATCTGCCCTCGAACGAGGCGGCGATCGAGGTCATCCTGGAGGCGATCGAGAAGGCCGGCTACAAGGCCGGTCAGGACATCTATCTCGGCATGGATGTCGCCGCCTCCGAGTTCTACCAAGATGGGCAGTACGATCTGAAGGGCGAGGGCCGCACGCTCGACGCCGCCGGCATGACCGATCTGCTGCTCGAGTGGGTCGGTCAGTATCCGATCATCAGCATCGAGGATGGCCTGGCCGAGGGCGATTGGGACGGCTGGAAGGACCACACCGAGCGCCTCGGCGGCAAGGTGCAACTGGTCGGTGATGACCTCTTCGTCACCAACACCAAGATCCTGCAGGAGGGCATCGACAAGGGCATCGCCAACTCGATCCTGATCAAGGTTAACCAAATCGGCTCGCTGACCGAGACCCTGGAGGCGATCCAGATGGCGCGGCAGGCGGGCTATACGGCTGTGGTCTCGCATCGCTCCGGCGAGACCGAGGATACGACCATTGCCGATCTGGTCGTCGCCGCCGCCACCGGTCAGATCAAGACCGGCTCGCTCTCGCGCACCGACCGGGTGGCCAAGTACAACCAACTGATGCGCATCGAGGATCAGCTCGCCGGCGCGGCCATCTATGCCGGTCGCGACGCCTTCAAGCAGTCGCTCTAGATCGTCGCTCGTCGATTGATGCTGGATTGATGCTGGCTCGCCACTGACTAGCCAAGAGGCGCTGATACGATGCGTTGGCTTGTTCTAACTTTGGCTGTGCTGCTCGGCGTGCTGCAGCTCCGGCTCTGGGTCGGTGACGGCAGCCTGGCCGAGCTGCACGCGCTGCGCGGGCTGATCGCCGAGACCGAAGCCGAGTTGGCGCGGATGCAGGCGCGCAACAGCGCGCTCGCGGCCGAGGTCGAGGATCTGAAGACCGGCCTCGATGCCATCGAGGAACGCGCGCGCAGCGAACTGGGCATGATCCAGAATGGCGAGGTTTTTTTGCAGGTGGTTGAAACGCCGTTGCCGCGGGAGTAATACATTCGGCTCCTAGACTGATCGTGGCCTGTCGTCCCAAGCTGAACGCGAAGAAGGGCGGTAGCCTTGATGTCAAAATGGATGCTGGACGCACACCGCTCCCGGCACCCTGTTCCGTGGCGCTTCATGCTTCTCTGGTGACCCCCTCAGGCCGTTGTCGAGGTCCAGCGCTCGAACCGCCGTCCATCGAAGTGAAAGATGACAAAATCCCCCCGTCCCGGATCTTGATCCCAGAATAACCCTAACACCAGACTCAGCGGCTCGCGGAAATAGGTGCTGCCGCTCTCGCGCTCGCTGTCCGCGATCGGTGGATCGAGGACCTCCAACACCACCGCCGGCGTGCCATAGGCCGGCACCCGGCGGTTCCTCAGCCCCGGCTTCCAGCACACCAGATCACCGGGCTTGAACGGCTGCTGTTGGTTCAGCTGCGCATAGCGCTCTAAAAGCACCGAGCCGAGATCGCCCTCCAGGTCACCTAGCAGATCATCCAGCGGCTGATCCTGCAGCAGGCTGTTCGGGGCCGCCTCATTGAGGCCGATGCGATTGAGCAGTTCGCGCGAGGAGAGGGAGCGGTCTTGACGGGACATGAGCAATACCTCGGTGTGGTTGGCTCTCCAGGATTTCAGGGGCATTAGACCGCATCGATACGACAGTCCTTGTCTCACCATCGCCTATATGACCCCCATGAGCGCCTATACTCCACCCATGAGCGCGACCCACCACGACCGCATCCAACGCCTGCGCCGGCTCGAGGACCTGTTGCCGAAGCCGGGCACCAAACCCGCCGACTGCCTCGACGGCGCCCGCCTGCTCGCGATCCTCGATCAGGCCTATGGAACCGCCAGTCCCGCGTCCCGGCGTCGGGCGCTGCAGCGCGATCTCGACGCCCTGGTCAAGGACGGGCGCATCGAGGCGGTCAATCCCGGCGGTAAGCCGCTGCGCTATCGGCGCCTTGACGACACCCTCGACGATGACGCAGGGGTTTGGGCATTCACGCTTTGCCAAGTGCATGACCTGATCGCCGAAGCGGTGCCCAAACGCCAGCTCGACCGGCTCTGGGAACGCCTGCTCTATGATCGCGACCGCCCCCTGCTGACCGATCAGCAACTGCGCGTGGTCCCCGACAGTCTGCGCCTGCGCCCGGTCGAACTCTACCCGCATGTGCTGCACGCGGTGATCACCGCGCTCGCCCAGCACTGCGGCTTGAAGGTGATCTACGAAAACGCGGCCGGTGAGCGCAGCACGCCGATCCTGCATCCGCAAGCCCTGGTGCAGCGGGGGCCGATTCCTTACCTGTTCGCCCTCAAGAACGACGAGGACCACCTGCGCTTCTATGCGCTGCATCGCTTCATTCGTGCCGAGCCCGAGCCGCAGATCCCCGCCCGCGCTGCGGCGAACTTCGATCTGGACCGTGCCTTGGCCGAGGGCAAGGTCGATTTTGGTCAGGGCCAGCAGATCACGCTGGTGATCCGCGTGCGCGGCTATCTGACCCAACTGCTGCTGGCCTGCCCGCTCAGTGATCAGCAGACCAGCGAGGACGAGCCAGAGGATTCCGACTTCGATCTGCGCATCCAGGCCCGCCTGCCGCAGACCGGACAACTGCTGCGCTGGCTGCTGGGGGCGGGCGATAAACTCGAAGTGCTGGAACCGGAGGAGTTGCGCCACGTCGTGGCCGAACAGGCTCGCAAGATGGCGGCCGTGTATCCGCCGGTACCGACTCAGGCACCGGTCGTTGCCATCTCGCCCGATGCCACAGACGATGCCTGAAACCAGCTACCGCCAGCCTGCCAAGCACGGGTAGCTGACCCTAACAGGGACTCAACAGGACTGCGTGCGACAAGGCCTGTCTGACGAATCAGGTCTGATAGCGGTCACGGCCATCGAGGTCGTTGATCGCAACCCGTCATCACAAGGAGTCCACGCATGCCCAACTATCTCTACCCCGAAGCCGCCCGCGCTTGGTCGCGTCGCGAACTGGCCGGCCTCCCGCTCCCAGAGGACATCCTCGAGGCACTCGAGATCCAACTCGCCCACTGGGCGCGCCAATGCGAGGACAACGCGCAGGTCATTCAGGCACTCCCCGACGGCGCACCCAACTGGGCGGTTGACCTCAACGCGCAAGGCCAGGCACTGCACCATTTCGTCCCCTCGGACGCGACCCGACAGACCCTGCACCAGGTGCTCGGGCTGGTGCGCGAAGCCCAGATCGTCGTCAACGACAGCGACCACGAAGCCCTCAAGCGCCGAGCGCGCAAGTTGCTCAAGAGTCTCACGCGGCGCCAGATCGGGGTGCCCGAGCTGCTCGCGCAACGCCAGCCCTGGTTGCTGGACCCGGCTCGACTGGAGGAGCTGCAAGCCACCGGCGATCTCGATGGCGGCGATCTGCCCAACACCCGGCATGGTCAATGGCGCGAGTGCGAGACCCTCAAGCAGGTCCACTGGGTCGGGGAGCGGCTCGGCAACTGTCTCGCCGATGACGACTATGACGAGGACTTCGAGGATCGCGCCAACAGCGGGCTGCGGCTGTTCTACCTGCATGATGATCTCGAGTTCACCGGCAAGGTCGTGGCCGCTGCCTCCTTCTACTTCGGTGAACTCGATGACTTTGAGGCCGAAGGGTCAGACCGATCCGCGCGCCAGGAGGCCGCCAGGCAGTACAAGGAGGATCTGCTCGACCTGCTCAACGACTGCGGGTTCGAGGTCAGTCCGCTCAATCGCCGCTCTGATCACCATCTCGGCGACCGCGGCGAGTTGATCGAGCGCGTCGGCATCTGCGGCCGAATCGATCTGAACGACTGCGAGTTCGCCGAGGCCGACGGGTTCCGATTCTGGTATCAGTGGTCTGAAAACGCTCTGATCGTTCGACCCTTAGCACGCAGCTTCGCCATCCAGATCGACATCGATTATGAGGCTGATCGCGGGTTCGTCATGGCCGACGATGAGGCGGGCTGCGACTGGCCTGCCGGTACCTACGGGCTGGTGTCGTTGCGCCGCCAGATCGATCCCGCCCTGATCGATGGGCCGGGGTTCGATCGACTCTGCCGAGCCCTCAGCCAAGCGGTTCAGGCCGATGAGCTGAGCCTCAACCTGACGTCTTTTCACGAGTTCGCCGATGATGGTTTCTACTGGCGTGACGGGCTGGAGAGCGCCATCACCACCCGTATGGGACGCTTGCTCGCGCATGGCGAGCGCGCCTGGTGGGTCACCGAGCCAGGTCGCCGCCTGGCCTATGTCTGGTACGACACCGAGGCCGATGACCGCCCCATCGATCCGACGCTGCGTGAGCGCATGCTCCGACAGGTCGCCGAGCGCTACGAACGCCCCGTGTTTTTCTGGAACGCCCTCGCGGATCTGGGCCTCGCCTATCCGGATCTGCATCACGATGTCGTCGGCGCGCCGGTCCTCGAGCCGACCATCCATCAGGGTCAGCGCGTCGACGCCGATCAGGGTTGGCGGGTACGCGGTCACTCCAAAGACCGTGTCTATGAGGTCCGCTCCCGCCCAGTCGACGACCACCAGCCGATGGCCAAGGACAGCGAACAATGGCTCTGTTGGCATCGTGACCATGGCCCCGTCGCCGGTCTGCTGGTGCGTCATCAAGGCCCTAGAAAGCGCTTGTTCTACATCCAAGCTCCTGGACATGACCCGCGTGGGCTGTCCCTACTCAAGCGCGCCATCGAGGTCGCCAAGCTGACGAATCAGTTCTCCGACTTCGTCACCGACCATCAGCTATTCCTGTTCGATCAGCCCCAGGAAGCCCTGCTGTTGACCAAGCGCGGTCGGCCGGTCGCCTCTGAGGAGCCGATCGGCACGACCGGATACCGACTTGGTGGCAGCCCGCGCCGACTCCTGGTCTTCGACGCGCAGGAGCGCCTGGTGCTGATCCTGCGGCTCACCAAGGACAAGCAACTGCGGGATGCTGGCCTGATCGGCGATCCACAGGCACTGCGGGCCGATTTGCCAGGGCTGCTGGCGGCGCTCGGCGTCACACCGAATGACAAGCTCGCCTGGATCGCTGATCATCTCGGTTATCGCGTCGTCGCCGGTGCCTTGCAACCGGTGCAGCCGCCACCGACCCTGGATGATCCGCGCGTGAGCTGGAGCATCACTGAGGATCAGGTCGAGATCTCCTTCGAGCCGGAGGATCGTGACCTCCTCAACGAGGCGCAGAACGAGGAGGATGCGCTCGGTAACAACCTTGGCGATCTGCAGATCAGCCTGCCGCCGGTGCGCATGACCCTGTGCAAGACCGGCGCACTGACGCTGGATGGCGCGATCCAGCCCGATGTCGATGATCCCGACTATGGCGTGCTGCAGGAGGCCGTGCGCCAGGCCGCCAGTTACCTCGCCGTCCAGTTGGAGCCTGAGATCGAGCGCCTGTTCGGCCTGCAACGCCAGCCCAATGGCCAGTACCGCCGTGTCGAGACCACGCCGCCACCAGCTGATTGGACCTTCATCGGAGACGGCGAGCAGGCGCGCTGGATGCTCGATGACGCCATTGCCGCCCCGACGGTCTGGTACCGCGACGGCAGCATCGGCTGTGCCGCCGAGGACTGCGAGCGGCTCATCGCCGCCTGCGAGAGTGTGCGGCAGTTTCTCGACTGGCGGAATACGCCGACGGAGGCATCATGAACCACTTAACCGTGCTTCCCTGTGCCGATTCACCCGTGCAGGCGACGCGATGCCGCGAGGCACTCGACCTGCCGCGTGCGCGGGCGGCGGCGCTCGGACACAGCGCCGTTGAGGCCATCAAGCAAGGGGTTTACCGCATCCGAGCCCGCAACCTCAATTCGCCTTGTCCGACCTATCCCCGGAGGCATCGGTATGCATATCTCGTTCTCGATCGATGACGACATCCTGCTGGCACTCAGGGAAAGAGCGCCTGAGTTCACCCGCGATCTGCGGTTCTTTGCCGCGCTGACCTGGTATCGCAAGGGCCGTCTTTCCCTGGGCAAGGCGGCGGAGCTTGCCGGCGATTCAAGGCTCGATTTCATCGAGCGCCTGAGGGTTGAGCAGGAACCGATCTTTGATTACGACGAGGATGAGATGGCGACGATCTTTGCCGATGTCAGCAAGCTTCCATGATCCTGGTCTCCAACACCACGCCGAGCATGTAAAAACAAAAATGTAGTAACATCTTGAGATGTACACCCGATTTGAATGGGATGCTGCAAAGGCCGAGAGCAATCTCAAGAAGCATCATCTGAGCTTCGCGACGGCCGTGCGTGTCTTTGCCGACCCATTCGCACTGGTCAGGCAAGAGCGGATCGAGGACGGAGAGTACCGTTGGCAAACCTTGGGCATCGTGGAGGGCAACCTGTTGCTCCTCGTCGCTCATACCCTGCGGGATGACGAGGACGGCAGTGAGGTGATCTGCATCAAGATTGGCTCCAAGACGCCTACTATAAAAGGTCTGGTCTTGCGGGTCTCAGAGTTCCAGTGAAGCAATCAGTGCCGCACGCAGTTCCGCAGTTTTTGTGGCAGACAAACATCCAACGAAATTGCTTAGAGCGCTTTTCGGCAAGCTGACCAACTCGTCACAATGTATGCTACTTTCGTGCTTTAGGCCACTTTCGGTTCCCAGTGGCACTTGCGTTTCGAGACCATGATAAGCGGAGTAGATCGGCGCACAGATCACCGTCGAGAACCTGGAGTCAATAAGCACTTGTCTGCTGACTACAACAAAGACTCTGGATTTCTTTGGGTCGCGTGCAGAAGGATGAGCAACACGATATAGTTCACCGCGCTTCACGGGATTTTCTGATAATCAAGTACGTCTATCGCTTCCCTGTTCAGTTCGTCAGCATGTTCGTTGATTAGATCAATGTCTGACTGTTCACTTTTGGGATGGGCTTGAAAATATTCTTTAAGAATTCTTTCTAGTAAGGCTGAGCGCTCATCCGGTTCAGGGGCTCTCCGGAATAGCTCGCCAGCGACTTCATCAGGAATGTTGATCGTAGCGTGCATGGTCTTTACCGGCAGCGTGTCGAGTCTTGTATTGCGCATTGTGGTTGTGGATCGCATTTTGTTGCGAGGATTTTCTTGCCCAACAAGTCATGAACTTGTTCAGCATAATCAGGCTCAGCACTCTGTGATCCGCAAACAAGCGACACCGACTGTGCGAGCCTGGTCGCCTGAGTGAGCCAATTTGGTTTCATCCCGTTACGTTAGCACAGGTCCAGCTGGGCTGGTTGCCGTCATGATATGCGCTCCACGTGGTGCTCTTGTGGCGTGAGGCGTAGAAACCTCCGCTGCCCATGAAGCCATGAGACCACAGGAATACGTCATTGATTGACGTATAACGCGGTCTCCCAAAGGAACGCGCTGCGGTGGCGCTCAGCTCAGCGCAACAGGATGATGGAGACATTATCCGGCGCGCCGGCCTCCAGCACGGCTTGCTGGTAGCGTCCGGCCAGGTCGACGAGGGTTGCATCGGGCGCGAACAAGGCCTGCATCGCGGATGGGTTGAGGCTGTCGTGCAATCCGTCGGTGCACAGCAGCCAGGTTGATCCTGCTGGCCAGACACCGCTCTGCCAGTGGATGGCGAAATCGTCCTCGGACTCGTCGCTGCTGATCATGTGCTCGAGGTCGTGGTAGAGCTGACCGACATCGTCGCCCGGGGCCAGCTCGCCGCGCTGCAGCATCGACTGATAATAGGTGTGGTCCATCGAGACCTGGGACCACTCCCCGTCCGCGCTGATGCAGTAGATGCGCGAATCCCCGACATTGAGCGCGCTGAAGCGACCCTCGCGCCACTGCAGCAGCGCGAGGGTGGTCGCGCTTCGGTTGAACGAAGCGCGCATCGATAGGCGACGGCACAGACGCGGATGGATAGAGCGTCGCAACGCGCGCGGGCCGATCCAGCCATCCTGGAGTTCCCGGCTGAGACCTGATGCGTCACGCTCAGCGCGCTCGGACGGAAGGTCTCGGAGGACTTCAAGCAACCTCTTGCTGGCGAGTTGAGGTTTGAAGCTGACGGCGACGCCATCGGCGACCGCGCAGACTCCAGCGCGTGGGTCGATGGATTCACTGGATGGCGACAGGTCCGCCTTTTGCGCGACCGCGCCGCCAGCCAAGACCGCGTCCTGCTGTGGCCGAGAAATCAGTCCCCGATGCTGAACGACCGCAAGGTCTCGGGGATGAGGGTTGTCAGGGTCACATTCTGAAGTCATCTCTGGTCGCGCGAACATCATCGTTGATTATCTCGGCCTCCAACGCCACGGCGAACCGGTGTGCGCTGCACACCATGGACGCACGGGTCACCTGCGCTCCGGTGCGGGTATCGACTACGGCTCAGGCGAGCCCCGAGTCCCAAGCCTCAAACCGCCGCCCATCGAAGTGAAAGGCGACGAAATCCCCGCGCCCCGGCTCGCGATCCCAGAACAGCCCCAGTACCAGAGTCAGCGGCTCGCGGAAATAGGTGCTGCCGCTCTCGGTCTCGCTGTCCGCGATTGGCGCATCGAGCACCTCGAGCACCACCGCTGGCGTCCCATAGGCGGGCACCCGCCGGTTCTTCAGCCCCGGCTTCCAGCACACCAGATCGCCGGGCTGGAAGCGGTGGGGCTGGTGGAGCAGTGTATAGCGCTCCTTCAGCACCGAGCCCAGATCCCCCTCAAGATCCTCCAGCAGATCATCGAGCGGCTGATCCTGAAGCAGGCTGTGCGGCGTCTCCTCATTGAGACCGATGCGATTGAGCAGTTCGCGTGAGGAGAGAGAACGGTCTTTGCGGCTCATGGGCGACACCTCGGTGTGGTTGGTTGACGAGGGCCATTGAACCGCACTTGTGCGACAATCCATGTCTCATCCCTTGACCGATACTCCACCCATGAGCGCGACCCACCACGACCGCATCCAACGCCTACGCCGGCTCGAGGCCCTGTTGCCGAAACCGGACACCAAACCTGCCGACTGCCTCGACGGCGCCCGCCTGCTCGAGATCCTCGATCAAGCCTATGGCACAGGCAGCCCCACCGCACGCCGCCGCGCACTGCAGCGCGACCTCGAGGCCTTGGTCAAGGATCAGCGCATCGAGATCGTCAATCCGGGCGGCAAGCCGCTGCGGTATCGGCGCATCAACGACACGCTCGACGATGATGCGCTGATCTGGGACTTCACTCTGCGCCAGGTGCGCGATCTCATCGCCGAGGTCGTGCCCAAACGCCAGCTCGACCGCCTCTGGGAGCGCCTGCTCTACGAGCGCGACCGCCCGCTGCTCAGCGATCAGCAACTGCGCGTGGTGCCCGATAGTCTGCGGCTGCGCCCGGTCGAACTCTACCCCGATGTCCTGCATGCCGTGATCAGCGCGCTCGCCCAGGGCTGCGCCCTGCAGGTGATCTACAAGAACGCGTCCGACGAGCGCAGCACGCCGATCCTGCATCCACAAGCCCTGGTGCAGCGCGGCCCCATCCCGTATCTCTTCGCGCTCAAGAACGACGAAGACCTGTTGCGCTTCTATGCGCTGCACCGCTTCATTCGTGCTGAGCCCAAGCCCCAGATGCCCGCCCGCGTTGCCGAAGACTTCGATCTGGACCGAGCCATGGCCGAGGGCAAAGTCGACTTCGGCCGCAGCCAAGTGATCGATCTGGTGATTCGCGTGCGTGGATATCTCACGCAGTTTTTGCTGGACTGCCCGCTCAGCGATGAGCAGACCAGCGAAGACGAACCCGAGGACTCCGGCTTCAAGCTGCGCATCCAGGCTCGATTGCCGCAGACCGGGCAACTGCTGCGCTGGCTGCTGGGGGCGGGCGACAAGCTCGACGTGCTGGAACCGAAGGAACTGCGCCACGTCGTGGCCGAGCAGGCGCGCAAGATGGCGGCGCTATATCCCTAGTGGCCGACTCTGTCGCACAACGTTGCTAAGCACGCCGGGATTCAGCATCTAGGCGTTGAGATCATCGATGACACCCAAACAGCGTGAAGCCCTGGCGGACTTGCAACATCGAATCGGCGACGCAGTTGACGCACTGGAACGGCTGCGTCGTAAAACGGACCGTATGCAGGCGCTCTTCCCCGCCCAGCAGACGGCGGACGACGACTTCAGCCCGGAGGACATCGATCGCCTGGTGTGATTGAATGCCCGTCTGGGATGGTTGCAAGCGGATCGATCAGGCGGTTTGCGCCTCGATGCGCGCTCGGATCGCCGATCCGGATGCCCCCTGGACGACTCCGAATAAGTGAGCAAAATTAGACTCTTGATCTACTGCTCTTGGGCTAGCTGAAGCAGATGGAACAGGGTATGATCAAGGCCGAAACAATAAAGGAAATGACTGTGAATATAGCACTCTTGTTAAAGCAGGTTTCGAGTATTAGTCGATACTATGAAAAGATCGAAAAAAATATGGGGGTCAAATTTAACATCTTTTCTATTACAAAAGTAGAACGTTACGAGGTTTCAACGCATTCAGCGATTTTGAGCGAACTGCTCAACCCAAACGGAAGTCATGGCCAAGGAACGATTTTCTTAAAAAGCTTTATTGAGACCGTTTGCGAAAAATTAAATTTTACAGAGTCGGACCTGAATAACGCAAAAGTATTCAAGGAAAAGCCTTACAATAACGGAAAAGAGCGCATAGACATTGCTATAGAACTCAAAAACCGGAATATCTTCATTGAAAATAAGATAGATGCAAGCGATGGTGATGGGCAGATACAAAGATATTGTGAGTTAGAAAAAAAGCTGGGCAAGGAAGTTTATGTGCTTTACTTGACAAGATATGGATCTGAAGCATCAGATGCAAGCCATAACGGTGCACAATATACGCCTATTTCATATAGTCACGATATTTCCAAATGGCTGGAGGATTGCATAAAAAGCGCAGCATTGATTCCAGTAGTTCGAGAGGCTATTGTTCAATACCTGTACTTGGTTAAAAAAATAACGGGGCTTGCTATGTCCGATGAATATAACAAAGAAATCGTCGAGCTGTTGCTGAAAGATGATAATATCAAATACGCACAGCAGGTTGCGAATTCAATCGCCGACGCAAAAGGCGAAATATTGTTTGAGTTTTTTAATAAGGTCTCGAGTGCACTTAAAGAAGAAAAATACCCATGCGTTGACATATCAGATGTGGCCAGGATTTACAATAAAGAAAAATGCAAAAAATGGTTCTATACAGGCAAGAGGAGCATCAAATATATTGGGTTTTTTGTTGATATAGGAATTACAGACACTTTATTTCACGTGCAAGTTGCAGATACATGGTTGCGTTACGGTTTTGTAAAAACCACTAACAGCAATAATGGAGTCTTTCTTTCGAAAGAGAAAAGGGAGGATTGTCAAAAAGGATTTGAGGTAAGCAATTGGGAGGCTATGAACTGGTGTTCAAAGCCACTATTTAATGTTCACTCGGACTGCGATAATCTGTTGCGTTTATTGAATAATGAATACATTGATGGGTTTATAAGTGAGTGCCTGCAGGATATTGATATGATTAAAATGGTAGTTTGATGTCGATCGAAACCGGCTTGCAAAGCAAAAAAGACAGTGGTTGATAGTGCATCCAACGGCATGGTAGATGCCGACACCTAATATCCAACAGCTTCGATCAGTCGAACGATAGACCGAATCCCCGCCAGTATCTGCGCCCGTGTCTTTAATCGTCTTTAGTCCGCAGTTCAGTCTGCGGATTAAGGACTTTCAGTCAGCATTCATACTATGGACTTAGTAGAAGTTCAGTCGCTAAACAGCGTCAGGCTCAGCAACCGCTCACCGTCGGCATAGCGGTTGTCCAAGGAAGGCG
>NZ_JCAQIA010000097.1:0-597 GCF_059621085.1 Halochromatium sp. NSM3
CCGTAATCCCGTAATCCCGTAATCCCGTAATCCCGTAATCCCGTAATCCCGTAATCACTTAAGGTGATGCCATTAGCCCGGCTTGTGGATCGTGTCTATTGGTGGGCCAGTCCTACCATGAATCCAGGTCAACTGCGTTGATCCAGTGAGCTGATGAACTCCACCGCAGCTTCGACCGCTTCCTCAATATTCAGATCGCGAAAGAAATGATCTCCGCCTTCAATCACCATCAGGTACACCCTTTCATCATCGACATAGGGTTCGACATGCTCCGGAATATTTGGCTGGCGGTCATCTATCGAGCCGGCGATGACCAGCACCGGCACATCCGTCTTGGGCAAGAAGACGTGCGCGTTCCAGAATGCATTGTTCTGTTCGTAGAAGTCGTAAAAGGCTTCCGCCGAAACCGTGGCTTTCGGGCAGAAGCCAAAATCGGTCTCTGTCATTAGCTCATCGCCTCTACCGGCATCGACTAACTGTTTGGCGCGAGCGAGTACTTGCTGAAGATCGCTGTCGTAGTCCTCCTTGTAGCGTTCCGGAGAGCAGCCCTTTTAAGGTGATGTCAACCTATTGTAATCTATAGTCATCTTCTGGCGA
>NZ_JCAQIA010000032.1:0-40291 GCF_059621085.1 Halochromatium sp. NSM3
AAATGTCAAACTGCTACTGTCACCCCGGCAGAGCCGGGGGATTACCTGGTTTATTTAAGGCTGTTACTGAAAGGGTGCTAGCCGACCTGCTGATGGCGCCGCTCGGCGGCGGCGATCTCGGCCGCTGCGGCGCGCGCCTCCAGCTCGCTCTTGGCGATACTGTTGTCGCGGACCAATTCTTGACCTTCGCGCAGCAGGCGCTGGGCCTCGGCTAGGGCGGCGTCAGCGCGCTCGGCCTCGGCGTTGGCCGCTGCCAGCCGGTGCTCGGCAAGCTCGGCATCCAGCTCGACCAACAGGTCGCCGCCGCTGCACCCGGTCGCCGGCATCCACCGGCAGCGCAGTGATCAGGCCGGCCACCTGGGTCGAGAGATTCGCCGCATGCGGTGAGGTCAGGGTCCCGGTGATCCGCTCCTGGCGAATGATCGGCTGCTCGCGGGAATCGGCAACCGCGACCGGCGCCGCCTCTCCCAAGGCCGGAGGCACCGGCAGCTGCAGCAGGATGAAGAGGCCGATTGCGACGACGAGGTTCTGCAGGCCCGAGGTCATCACACAGACCAGCCAACAGTCGGCCGTTCGGCGGCCAAGGCAGCGCTGGACTTCAGTGCCGTCGGGACGAGGCACCCTGACATCCGCATTAGCTCGCAACAGGTCATCCATCCCGTGAATCAGATCAGGAAGCCGATGCGCTGTCATGCGTTTATCAGCTTGAGCGTGAGGTCATGCGAGCGCGACCGCGAGGAAGCGGGTATCGGCGCGTGGTGCGAAGAAGGCGATTGCACTGCCAATCGCAGTGGCAAGGCCGGCGAGCAGCGTCAACAGCAGCGCCGGCGCGATCAAAGTGACATCCATCGATGGCGGCCCCTCAGGCTTGACTCATGGTGGTTTGGCAGCGTCTGTGCATTGCCTGCGTGAGCACGCGTACCGAAATAGCCCACTGCCGATCGGCAACAACCAGACCACCTCCCAGCCCTACATCGTCGCGGTGATGAGCCACTTCTTGCGGCTGCTTCAAGCGATCTGGACGCTGCATTAGCGATGCGCACTGAGGACATCGTCACGGCGTCGCCGGTCGATCTCGAAGGCACGCTCGATGCGCTCGGTCAGCGTGCTCCTGCTCACCGGCTTCTCGAGGAAATCCACCGCACCCAACTGGACGGCCTGCGCCGTGGTCGGCACATCGCCGAATCCGGACAGGAAGATGATCGGCAGGTCATAGCCGCGCTTGCGCAGCGCCTGCTGCAGCTCCAGGCCGGTGATCTCCGGCATGCGCATGTCGAGTACCAGGCAGCCGCAGTCGTCGTCCGCGCAGGAGGCAAGAAACGCCTTGGCACTGGCGAAGCCCTGCACCCGATAGCCGAGCATCTCGAGCAGCAGCTGCATCGATTCGCGCATCGCCTCGTCGTCATCGACGATATAGACGCTTTGCTCCTTATCCATCATGTTCCCCCCGTAGTGGCCGGGCGCCCTTGCATCATCTGTCATGCCTACCTCATCGATCGCTGCCTCGCGGTCTCGCTGTGTGCAATAGGATGGGTCAGCATCTTGTTCTCACAAACCATAGCAAAATCGGAGGCAAATTCGGAGCCAGCCTTGTCGCTTGGACGGCGCAATGGCGAGACAGACTGAGCGCGGGCACCCAAGCGGTTGCTTTAGACAGCCCTGTGGTTCTAAAGACCCGATCCTAGCTGGCAGGGTGACACTGTTCGGGAGCGAGTCGGCAATCGAGGCGCCACAAGGCCTTGGCCGGATGTCTGCGCGGCACGGTCGTTGCTTCGTGGTTGCTATCAAGCACTGCGCCGAACAGGGCCGTTGCCGAGCGCCTCGCTTTCCTAAAGTCCTCCCTAGAGCGAAGACCCGATGAACACTGCGATAACCGATGTAAAGTCCCGATGCTCACGCGAGCGGCTCAACGCCCTGCTGCTCATCATCATCGCCGCAGTGGCGACCACCGACGTCGCCGCTCAAGCACCGGTTGATCCTGCCAAGCCCGGCGAGGCGAGGCGAACACCAAGTGGCGAGCCCTGGCGCGGCGCCCTTCAGAGCGGCGCCGAGGTCTGGGTCGACCCGCGCACCAACCGGCCGATGACCCAAGGGCCCGGCTACCAGACCCAGCTTTGGGATGGCATCTATCGTCTTAACGATGGCACTGAGCTGCACGTGCGCAACGGCCGAGTAGTGCCGACCACCGAGATGCTTGAGCGTCGCCAAGCGACGCCGATGCCACCGCCAACTGACGAGCAGGCTCCCAGGGAGGGCGACATCGCGCAGCCAGGGCAGCCGGGCGAGACAGCCTTGGGCGGCGATAGCCGTCCCTGCCAGGTGCTGGTTGAACAGGCCTGCGGTCGCGACAACGCTTGCGCGGATACCACCAAATGCAGCGCCGCACATCAACTGGTCGACATGGCCGCTGAGCAGCGGGCGCAACAGGCAAGGCCGAATGCGCTGACAGGCACCGGGCACAAGTGCCGCGACGCGCTCGGCGACAGCTTCTTTGCCCCCTGTCAAGCGAGCGCCGCTGGCGAGGAAAACGCAGCGCCGGCGCGCTGAAGGCTGGAATCGCGCTTGGTTCCCTGACAACCACGGAGCATGATGACCATGAATGATGAACGGCATTCGACGGCGCTGAGCTTTGGGCTAAGACCATCGCTCAGGCAATGGGCGGAAGCGCGTATTAGCGCCCGGCAATGGCCGCTTCCAGCTCCGGCATCGCCACCGGCTTGACCAGGTGGCGATCGATACCGGCGCGGCGTGAGCGATGGCGGTCCAGCTCCCGGCTGAAGCCAGTCACCGCGATCACCCGCAAGCCGGCAAAGCCGTCGAGACGGCGCAGTCGAGAAGCGACCTCGTAGCCGTTGAGACCCGGCAGGCCGATGTCGAGCACCACCACGTCGGGACGGTGGGACTCGGCCGCGCTGAGGCCGCCGGGGCCGTCGTGCGCGAGGACAACCTCGTGCCCCCGTTGCTCCAGCAGCCGCTTCAGCCCGTTGCCGAAGTCCAGATTATCTTCAATGACTAGGATGCGTTGCGCCGGGGTCGGAGCGGTCTGCGCTGAGCCTTGTGGCTGCCCCTGCGGCTGATCGCCAGTCTCGATCGACGGCGCCGTCTGCAACGGTAGCAGCACCCGGAATTGGCTGCCTTGGCCGGGCCCGTCACTCTCGGCGTGGATCGAGCCGGCATGCATCTCGACCAGCGAGCGTGCCAGCGTGAGGCCGACGCCCAAACCGGAGCGCGAGGTCTGCGGCTCGCCGTCGCGCTGCGGGGCCTGAAAGAAGGGCTCGAAGATGCGCGCCTGGGTCTCGGCGCTCATGCCGATGCCCTGATCGCGGATGTCGATCTCGGCCAAGCCATTGTGCGCGCGGGCGCTGAGCCGAATCTCGCTGTCCGCCGGCGAATAGCGGCTGGCGTTGACGAGCAGGTTGGCGAAGATCTGACGCAGCCGGGTGGCGTCGGCCAGCAGCGGCATGGGCTCATCGCCGATGTCGAGCGCGAGGCGTTGGTGGCTGACCTCGAGCGTCGATTGGACCTGGACCACGACGTCCTGCAGCGTGGTGCTCAAATCCAGCGGCTCGCACTGGAGGCTGAGCTTGCGGCGAGCGATGCGCGAGATATCGGAGAGATCGTCGAGCAGGCGCTTGATCTGCACCGATTGGGTCGCGATGACGCTCAGGCAGCGAGAAGCCGGCGGCGCCTCGAGCTGTAGCGACTCCAACACCTCGCCGCAGGTCATGATCGCCGCGAGTGGATTGCGCAGTTCATGGCCGAGGGTGGCCAGGAACTCGTCGCGCTGGGCCACATGCTCGGCGCGCTCGTTGAGCAGGTCGCGAATCCGATACTGCTGGCGGCGCTCACGCAGGGCCATCTTCACCGCATTGACGAACACGCTGCTGTTCACGGGTCGCTCGATCAGGCGCACATGACCGTAGATGTCGTAGTCGTCCAAGGCCTCGAGACTGGCCTTGGCGAGCCGCCGGGTGAGCACGATCAGCGGCAGCGACGACCACTCTTCCTGCTGCGAGAACTGCTCCCGGATGCAGGCGCCGGCATCGCCGCGCAGCGCCTCGCCTGCCACCACTAGGGCGGCGGCGGGCTCCGCCAGGGCGCGACACAGGGCTGTGGTGTCGGCGCAGCTGTACGGCTGCAGCTGCGCCTGGCGGAGGAAACGCTCGCACAGCAAGGCATCACTCGGACTCGGTACCAGGATCAGGATGCGTTCGGTGCTGTTGGGGGTCTTGTCAGCCACAGGCAGGACTCAAAGCAGCGGTTTTACCTCGCCCAGGTACTCAGGCACCCCGGTGAGCACGCTGCGGAACTCGCTCAGCGGCTCGCCGACGATGATCCCGCCGCGACCGATCTTGTACTCGCGGATGGTGCGCTCGTGATCGCCATAGCGCTTCTTCATCACCGAGAGCGCATAGCGGATCGCCCCATAGGCCTCGAAGTAGCGCTGGGCGATGACGGTATCGGTGAGATAGCTCAGATCGACCGCGAGGCCTTCCTGGCGGTTCAGTGGACTTGGGTGGGCCAGCGTGACCAGCGTCAGTGCGCCATGCGCGCTCAGATAGCTCAGCAGGTCATGCACCTGCAGATTGATCGAGGGGTCATTGGGCATCGCCTGCAGATAGCCATTGAGGCTGTCGATGACGATGACCTGGGTCTGGTTGTGCTCGACCTCGTCGGCAAGCTCGCGCGCTAGCTCGCCGGGCGCGACCTGACCGGGATCGATCTGGCGCAGTTGCAGCAGCTCCGAGTCCAGTGCCGCGTCGATGTCGAGCGCCTGGCTGAGGGCACGCTTGCGGAAGGTGGTCAGTGATTCATCGAAGGCATAGAGCGCGACCCGTTCGCCGCGCCCCACGGCGGCCACGGCGAAGCTGCTGACCAAGGTCGATTTACCACAGCCGGGCGCACCAATGATGCCCACGTTGGTCCCGCGCTCGACCCCGCCGCCGAGGAGTGCGTCGAGCGCCGCGCTGCCGCTCGAGACGAGCCCGGCTGGCGGTTGCACCGCTGGCTGACTCGCCTCGAGCCGCGGAAAGACGCTCAGCCCCCCGCTTTTGATGCGCAGGTCATGATAGCCGCCGACATAGGCCTGGCCGCGCAGCTTGGGCAGCCACAGCCGACGCCGGCCACGACCGTAATCATCGAGCCGGTGCTCGATGCGGATGATGCCCCAAGCCAGACTGCGCGGGTGCAGCTGCGCCGTTCCGCCGGGCTCGTCGGTCACCAGCAGCGTGGTTCCGAACTCGACGGCTTTGCTGCGGAAGAGTTCGACATGGTGTCGGAAGTACGAGGATTGATCGCTGTAGGCTCGCAATCCGGCCAGGGTATCGAGGACCAGACGCTGAGGTCTCAGGGCATCCATCTCGGCGAGCATCGCCTGCACGCGGTCATCCAGCGCGATCTCGGAGAGGTCGAACAGCGCCGTGCTGTGGACCTCATCGGCGCTGACCAGATCGCGCACCTCGAGACCCTCGATCGACCAGCCATGGGCGTGGGCGATCAGGGCCACCTCCTGCGGACTCTCGGCGAGCGAGATCAGCAGGCAGCGCTCGCCCCGGCGCAGCCCCTCAATCAGGAACTGCAGGCCGAAGGTGGTCTTGCCGGTGCCGGAATCGCCTTCAACGAAATACAGGTGGCCCTTTCGCAGTCCGCCCTGCAGGACATCGTCCAGACCAGGGACGCCAGAGGGGATCAACGCGGCCGACGTCGACATGGGGAGCGCTCCTTGATATGGCAGGCCAGCGCCTCTTCTCTGGCTGGCAATATTCGGGTGCGGTGTCAGCGAAGACTGGAGTGGCTCGCGAACCAACCCCACCCGAATTCCAACAGGTGTGGCAGAAAAAAGCCACCGATTTTCGCTGGCGGGCCACCAACGGACAGCAACCTGCGTTAGGAACGCCTAGCACCAGGCGGTTGTGCCGGTCGCGATAATCGCTGAGCGCGTCCGCCCCTGGCTGCGGCGTCTGGTCGGGTCAGCATAGCTGCTGGCGTCTCATTTTCAGCATGGCCTGCAAGCTCCTTGCACAGCCAACCGCTGGCATGGGGATAGGGATAGCTGTCAGCAGACGGCCGCGCCAGCGTGCCGGTTGCACGCGTTCATGCCCCTGCAAACGCAGACGTCGGGTGAGCCGCAGCAGATCCAGATCGTCACTCATCGCTCGTCTTCTCCCTCGTTCCGCAAGCAGTCAAGATTTCAACCTCGGCTCAGATCCTTATGCCCCAGGTGAAGGAGCATATCGACCAGCTGCACCGGGGCCAGGTCCGCACATCGCCAGCTTCTCGTGCCCAGTCGCATGGCTCTGATAGACCGAAGGGGCGCACGTCAGTGCAACGGTCCGCCGAACAGCGGCTCGCGGCGCTCCGGTTAGAGGCCGTGCACGATGGATTCCAAAAGCGTCGCATCCGGGAACAGAGTTTGCAGCTTACCGGTGCAGCCTGACCATCAACGCAAAGACATCAGAGTGGAGGTCAACATGGACATTCAAGATCCGCCATCAGGTCCATGTCCTCGCCGTAGCGGCGGTCGTGCTCACAGGCCAACCATCGGTACCATCAGAGATTTGGCGAGGAGGGTTCCTGCTGCGCGCTCGGTGGCTTCGTGCTCCTTGGGGTCAACATCCTCGTGATTCTTAGACTTACCCAACGATCATCCGCTTGAATGAGAGGTAGCAACCATGATCGATGTCCACGAACAGCCCAACACCAACATCGTTGAGATGACAGTCTCGGGCTCCGTCACCGCACAGGAGTTCGACAACGCGCTGGCAACCTCCAAGGGCGCCATCGAGCGCCACGGCCGCATCCGCGTCCTTGAGACCGTTGGCGAGCTGGATACCCCACCCATCCCCTGGAACAAGCTCTGGGATGACGTCAAATTCAGTGTCGAGCACCTGAGTGATATCACCCATGTCGCCGTGGTTGCCGATCAGGGCTGGATTGGCGCCTATGTCAACATGCTCAACCCGCTGATGAAGGCCGAATTCAAGCACTTCAAGCGTCCCGAGCTGGAAGTCGCTCGGAGCTGGCTAGGCCCAGGCGGCCTAGTCATTGTCCGAAGCAAGGTTGAAACCACCGCCTTTAGGCGGTCAGATTTATCTTTGAAGCCTTTTGAGAGGCGTGCTGAAAGAGATGGACTATCGTTATGGTAGCCACACAGTCTTCAAGATTCAGTCCCACTTTGTGTTCGTCACGAAGTATCGTTATCACGTTCTGAGAGGGGATGTTGCTCTTAAAGCTCGAGAACTGATCCGCCAGACCTCTGAGGCGTTCGAGATCGAGATTCTCAAGGGTGTTGTCAGCAAAGACCATCCACATCCTGGTGTCAGCGCCTCCCAACATGGCGCCCAGTGAAATCATGAGGCGGATCAAAGGGCGAACATCGACCAAGCTGTTTGAGACGTTTCCGGAGTTGAAGAAGCGTTACTGGGGCCGGCGTTATGGGTGCGCAGCTCGAATTCGTCGATGTAGACCCGGAATCTCAGCTCATCGGCGGGTGGGTAGACGACGAAGATCACGCGCTCGATCCCGGATAGGCCCTCTGGCCAGGGTGTGGCGATGTGCTCGGCGTAGCGTTCGATGAGTCGATCAAGCCTGCTCATTGAGCCACTCCTGCTCCTGTTTGCTGAGATAGCCCGGAAAGCGGACCTCCATCACGCCGCCGATGCGGTGGAACACCAATAGCCCGCGCTGTGCGGCCGCTTGGGTCAGCTCGATCAGCTGTTCTTCGGGAAGATCGAGTACGCGCAGCCAGTCGCTGCTGAAGAGCCGTTGAGCGAGACGACCGTCCAGGTAAGCCAGGAACAGGCCGGAATGTGAGCTTGCGCGCGTTGACCGTCGGCTTGTCGAGCACATTGTCGTCGCACGCTGGGCCGCTTCGGGCAACACCTCGAGCAGGCGCTGCAGTTCCGCCAACATCATCGTTCGCGCCGCATGCACGCCGCCTTTGCTGAATTTGAAGCCGAAACGTGCGAGCCCGGCTGGGTCTTCGACGCTAAACATCTCTACTCGGCCTGCGCGGACGCGATCTGGAGGATCACGCTCGCTGAGAACTTGCCGGATGACCAGATCCGACAAACCGGCGCCTCAATACACCATCATCCAGCCTGGCAACATGATCTCGTACATTTCGGTCACCTGCAGGTTGATATCGTCTGGCAGGCCAGTCACTGTCTCCGGCGCCAGATCTAAACGCTCGGCGAGCGCTTGGAGCTTTTCGGTCGCTGCGTCCGACTGCAGACTCTCTCGATCGAACATGTAGGCCTGAAAGAGAGCGGCGATCTCACGAGCGGCATACAAAATCTCGGTTTCGGTGCGGTAGCACACGGCGGCGCTAGGATTGAGGTGATAGGCGATCGGTTGCCAGAGCGATTCGGGGAGCTGCCAGCTCTTGAGCAAGGCGGCGCTGAGTTCGGCGTGATTGAACCCGAAAACCTGTTCCTCGGCGGCAATCACGTCAAGTCCTTCTTCGTCGATGCGCGTCAGCACCTCCAAATACGCCTCGGGGCGTTGACTGAGGAGCACCAGCTTACCAAGCGCATGTAACAGCCCGATGAGAAAGAGCGGCTCGCTCTTAGGCAACGAGAGATGTACTGCCAGTGTCCGTGCGGCGATCCCACAGGCGACGCCATTGAGCCAAAAACGCTCCATGTCCACCCGCTCTGGCGGAAGCCCCTTGAACACCTCGACCGCACAGGTGGCGAAGACCAGATCGCGCAAAGCCCCGTAACCGATCATGCTAATTGCCTGGGTGACGGTGTCCACAGAATGCGGACGGGCATAAAAGGCACTGTTGAGCAGGCGCAGCAAGCGCGCCGACAACGCGGAATCGCACAGGATGACCTCTGCTAGGTCGGAGGGCTGCGACGCGGGATCATCGATCAACTGATTGACGCGTAATGCGACATCAGGCAAGGAATAGAGGTGTTCGGTTTCCTGGACGAGAGACTCGGGAGTCATGATCGGATTGCCCCGCAAAATTTCAACTTGCAGCCTGTGTTGGCTATTCTAAGGCAAATCCAAGGCAAAAAAACGCATCAAGGCCGCTCGAAGCGGCCTTGATGCGTTTGTGCCCCTAGTCCTTGGGCGCGGAGAGTGCGAGCAAGCCTCAGTTCGCAGGGCCTGCCACCGGGGCTTGAGCAACGCCATTCAGTGATGACGTCACTCTCGACGGTAGGCGTTGCGTGCTGATCCTCTTCAGCGACCGCACTCGCTCCGGCTACTGCAGCCGTTGCTGAGGCAGCCAGCCGGCAATCCGGTTGCGCTCGGCGGACTCGTCGATGCTGAAGAAGCGGTTCAGCACCAACAGGGCCTCGTCGAGATCGGAGCAGCCGTAGTCGTCCATCACCACATGGTTGCTGCAGTCCTCAACGTGGTAGCTGTGCGCCCGGTCAGCGGCGTCGTAGCGCAGACGGTAGCCGGACCCGGTCCAAGAGTCCCACTTGTAGCGGATCACTTGTTCTTTTTCGTCAAACATCTCTCAACCTATTGTATTTGATGAGTCATTCGGAAAAGCGAGCGGTGACATCTAGGGCATCACTGCATTCGGGATTTCCCGAACGTCAAAACCGCCCATGTCGCAAAAGTGCGTCCGGCGATCTCTTACCCCATAGTCTAGGAGCGTAAATGCCACTTGACAAGAGAAAGTCTAACCTTTGTTTGACTGAAAAAGTGCGGAACTAAGCACAGTTTTAGCATCACGATTGCATCGCGACCGGCCGCGCCCTTTCGTATTAAAAAAACCACAAAGATGCGATTTCGCAACTTATCAGGAGCGGATCAGCATGCGCAGCGGATCATCAGGGTCGACCCAGTCCATAAAGGGCAGGCGGCGGTCGTTGTGGGTCACCCGGTAGATCAATCCCAGCCAGTTCCCGACCACGCCCTCGGCGGTGTCGCGCCACGTATTGTTGAGTCCGTCCGCGATGCGTGCCTCCGGAAACAACGGCGGCTCACGACCGCGATCCAAGGCCCGCTGCAGCATGTGGCGATGTTCCTCGAGCACGGCCGCCGCCTTGCGCGAGAACACATTATCTGGAAAAGGGGGATAGTCGTCCCGAGCCCCGCTCGCAAAGCGCTCGACCTCGCGCTTGTATTCCTTCAGCAACGAGATGGTGTCGTACTCGGGGTGGCCCTGAAACATCACGAGGCGCAGCCCGTCGGAGCTGGTGGCTAGATGCACGCCGGCCTCGTCGCTCTCGACCAGGACCCGCGCCCCAACCGCCTCGAACTGTTCTCGACTGACCTCGTTGAAGCGCGAATGCGGGACGTCGAACAGGGTGTTGGTGCTCTCGACCAGCGGATGGGTCTGATCGACCACGCGATGCGTGAACACGCCCCAGCGTTTGGCAGGCAGCAGCTGGCGCCGTTGAGCGTAGCGAAATTGCATCACCGCATGGGTGGCGAGGCAGGAGCAGAGGGTCGAGGTGACATGCTCGAAGGCCCAGTCCACGACCTCGATCAGTGGCGACCAGAACGGCTGTTGCTCCAGGTCCGGACCGCTGACATTGGCCCCGGTGATGATGAGCGCGTCCAGCCCTTGCTCGCGCACCACCTTGAAGGGTTGATAGTAGCGCTCGATATGCGCGCTCGCCTTCTCGCCACGCGGCAGCCCGGGCAGCGAAAACGGATGCACATAGAACTGCGCGATCTGATTACTCTGCCCGACCAGTCGGAAGAACTGGCGCTCGGTGGCGGCCATGGCCGCGTCCGGCATCATGTTGAGCAGCCCAACGTGCAGCTCGCGGATATCCTGATGGATCGCCCAGTCGGATTCGAGGATATTCTGCCCCTCGGCGCGCAGGCGATTGAAGGTTGGCAAGTCGTTATGGGCAACGATCGGCATCGGCGTGCTCCTGTCAGCCTTGGCCGCGCTCAAGCCCCTGCAAGGCCTCGGCTTCATCATCCGGCGCTAGCGCCGGTGTGCGCGCGATCGTGGTCTCGATCAGAGTCAGGAAATCCTGCTCATCGCGCACCGCCGCGACCTCGCTGGACTCGACCGTATAGCCAAACGGTCGTGCAATCGCCTCATAGCGCGGCACCCGTGAGTGGAACAGGCGCGGGAAGACCCAACGGGTGAAGTCGTTCGGATCGATATCGGCGACGTACTCGAGCCCCTGCTCGGTGAGATAGTCCTTGACCGCAGCCTTGATGAAGGCCGGGCGAAAATAGAGCGGTTTCGGGTCGGCCTGGGCGCGTCGAATGAGCTTGATCTCGTCGGCCTGGGGCACGCGGATATAGAGGATCAGGCTGTGCTGGGCGAGGAGATCGATCACCGCCGGCTCTTCGAGTTCGCAGAGGCTGCCGCCGACATCGTTGACGAAGTGGCTATAGCCATAGATCTCGCGCGCCTTGCGGATGAACTCGGGCACATCCTGCATGGCACGGATCTCGGCATCGCGATAGAGCGCCTGCCGCCGGTTGAACTCCGGCAGCGAGAGACCGCCCTTTTCCGGGTCGCCGAGCTGGCCGACGAAGCTCAACACCGGCCCTAGGTCGTCGACCTGGATCTTGTTCTGGAACGCGACCCAATCGCGCCGCAGCAGATCGCGCAGGAAGGGCACCTGCATCGCCTGCAGCTTGATCAGATCCAGGATCGGCTCATCGAGGTAACGGGTGCCGATGCGATAGTCGCCGGAATAATGAAACCAATCGTTGCGCCGCAGCAGACCGGAGAGATAGGTCTTGCCCACTCCGGACATCCCCAGCAGGGTGACGCAGCGGTGCTGCCAGTGGCGAAATTCGTCGATCGTCAGCCTCAAAACGACGTCCTCGAGACAGCCAGACCAGCACGCGAACCCAAGGCCAGGTGCCGGCGCGCGACAAACTAGGCACTATACGCGATTCGCCGGCTTGGCGACCAGCATCGCCAGCGCCAGCGCCAGCGTTCGACAGCAACAGCGGATGCCAGGCAGATGCCAAGCTGCGGCCAACACGCTGCGGCGCGACCCTTGATCGGCCTATACTGTGGGCCGCACCTGGCGAATCCCCCCAGCCGTGCTCGATGTCCCTGACCGATCAGCCTGACAACTGATCATGCTCTAAGCCAACCACTTGATACCGGATGCCGCCTGCACCCACCGCGATCGACGAGCACACGCCGGTACCGGAATCGGCCCCCTCAATGGCGCTCGGCCAAGGTGCTGACAGCGACGTCGTACTCAGGCTAACCGGGCGCTGGCGGCTCGATCAGCGCATCCCTCAGCGCGCTGAGTTCAGCGCGCTTCTCGATCGCGCCGCGCCCATTGAGGGCGCCGACCCTAGCCGCAACGATCCTAGCTGCGGTGACGACGCAGCGGCAACGAGTCAACCGCTCAGGCTCAGCTTCGATACCAGTGCGCTGAGCGATTGGGATTCGGCCTTGGTCAGCTTCATCGCCGGCGTCGAACGACTATGCGCGGAGCGCAACATCCATTGCGACCCCGACGCCCTGCCAGACGGCCTGCGCCGATTGCGCGAGATGGCCACTCTGGCCGCCGCGCCGGAAGAGGATCCACATGACTGCGGCCCCAGCTTCCTCGCGCGCATTGGGCTGGATGTCGGCGATCTAGTGCGCTCCACCGGCGAGATCATCACCTTCTTTGGCGAAGGCGCGATCGCCGTGCGCCACTTCGTCACCGGCCGCGCGCGCTATCGCAAGTCCGAACTCTGGGTCATCATCCAGGAGTCGGGCGCCGATGCACTGCCCATCGTCAGTCTGGTCAGTTTCCTGGTCGGCATGATCCTGGGCTACATCGGCGATCAACAGCTCGCCCAGTTCGGCGCCCGCATCTATGTTGCCGATCTGGTCGGGCTCGCGACCGTGATCCAGATGGGTGCGCTGATCACCGGCATCGTCCTCGCCGGGCGCACCGGGGCTGCATTCGCCGCGCGCATCGGCACCATGCAGGTCAATGAAGAAATCGACGCGCTGCGCACCTTCGGCATCCCGCCGATGGAGTTCCTGGTGCTGCCGCGCATGGTCGCGCTGATCCTGATGACACCCCTGCTGACCCTCTACGCCGACCTGCTCGGCATCCTTGGCGGCGTCTTCGTCGGCACTGTCGTCGGCGGCGTCGGCCTCACTGCCTACTTGGTCCAGACCCAGGCCGCGATCGGCTGGAACCACATCATCCAGGGCCTGATTAGCGCCACCGTCTATGGCGCCATCGTCGCCGCCTCCGGCTGCCTGCGCGGGATGCAATGTGGGCGCAGCGCAGCGGCCGTTGGCGAGGCCACCACCTCGGCGGTGGTCACCGCCATCGTCTTCATCGTCATCGCCGCCGCCGTGCTGACGGTGATCTTCGATGCCATCGGACTCTCCGCATGAGCGCCCCGGCCACTTCGGAGTCCAGCGCGCGGCGCGGCGCCCCCCAGGCCGAACCGCGCGAGCACACCCAGACGCCCGCTCACGCGAGCGATCAGCAGCCCAAAGACGTCGCGATCCGGCTCGAGGAGATCGCCCTCGGCTATGACGCCGATAACATTCAGCAGGGGCTCAGCTTCGCCATCCACCGTAGCGATGTCTTCATCATCATGGGCGGCAGCGGCTGCGGCAAGAGCACGGTGATGCGGGCGCTCATCGGTCTGTTGGCGCCGCGACAGGGGCGGGTGTTGTTGCAGGATCAGAGTCTCTGGGAGGTCTCGGAGACGGCCCGGACCCAACTCCTGCGCGGGGTCGGGGTCATGTATCAGAGTGGCGCCCTCTGGAGTTCGATGACGCTCGAGGAGAACATTACGCTGCCCCTCGAGCAGTACACGCGGCTGTCGCGGCAGCAGATCTGCGAGCTGGCCGAGTACAAACTGGCCCTGGTCGGCTTGGCTGGCTTCGGCGGCTATTATCCCGGTCAGATCAGCGGGGGCATGCGCAAGCGCGTCGGCGTCGCGCGCGCGATGGCGCTGGACCCGGATATCCTTTTCTTCGATGAGCCCTCGGCCGGCCTCGACCCGTTATCGGCGCGACGGCTCGATGACCTCATCCTCGAGTTGCGCGACAGCCTGGGAACCACCATGGTGGTGATCACCCACGACCTCGACAGCATTTTCCTGATCGGCGACGACGCCGTGTTCCTCGACGCCGAGACCCGCACTATGCTCACCACCGGCAACCCTAAGCACCTGCGCGACCACAGCGAGATCGACGAGGTCCGCGCCTTCTTGCGCCGGGGTGAATCATGAGTCGCGAGGCCAATCCCACCATCATCGGCGGCTTCGTGCTCGGCGCGGTCGCGCTCGTCGTCATCGGCATCCTGGTCTTCACCAGCGGCGCCTGGCTGCGCGATCGCCTCTACCTGGTCACCTATTTCCCAGGCTCGGTCCAGGGGCTGAGCGTCGGTGCCGAGGTCCAGTTCCAGGGCGTGCCGATCGGGCAAGTGGTCGAGATCGGCCTCGACTACCTCGCCGATCGCGACAGCTTCCGCATCCCGGTGCGCTATGAGATCTGGCCCAAGAATATCCACGTCATGGGCGATCTCGAGGGAACCGCGCCGGCTGAGTTGGTGCAACGCCTAGTCGATGAGCGCGGCCTGCGCGCGCAGCTCGAATCGGTGAGCTTCGTCACCGGTCAGTATCTGGTGAGCCTGAGCCTGAATCCAGCGCTGCCGAGGCGCGACGACAAGCCGAGCCCCGATGGAACCATCCGCGTGCCGGCGATCGCGGCCACGCGAGACCGGGTCCAAGAGATGCTCGAAAACCTGCACCTCGATCAGCTCGTGGAGACCGCCTCGGACACCCTCGAGGCGGTCAACCGCTTGGTCAATGCCGACGAGACCCACTCGGTGCTGACCAACCTCGATCAGGTGTTGACAGGGCTCGCCTCTTTCATCACGCGCATCGATCAGCACATCGCGCCGCTCAGCGAGCGCGCCGACGCCACCCTCGGCGAGTACGAGCAGCTCGCCGCGACGCTGCGCGAGGAGGTCGCTCCGGTGCTGCGGGAACTGACCCAGGCCGGACAGACGCTGAACAGCCTCGCGCGGCGCCTGGAGTCGGAGGTGGAGCCCCTCGCCGGCTCGGCCCAACAGGCCTTGGATGAAGCGGCGCACGCGATGCGCTCAATCAGCCAGCTCACCGCCGAGGGCTCATCGACGCGCTACGAACTCGATCAACTCCTGGCGACCGCAACCCGGGCCGCGCGCTCGATCCGCACCCTCGCCGACTATCTCGAGCGTCATCCGGAGGCGCTGCTGCAAGGCAAGCGCTGACCGCAGTGCTCAGCCCGCCTCTGCCGGCGCCTTAGTGCTCACGCTCAACATCGGCCAACGCATCCTTGAGGGCTTGGAAAAGCAACCGTCTTGCCTGCGCCTCGTCCAATTCCGGTACTTCCCAGCCCATGATTCGGCCATACTTCTGGACCAGATGCCGAATATCGTGCACCAGTTCGTCGTGATACTTGCTGATCTCTATCTGCTCGAGGCTTGCCATCTCATGTTCCCCTCATGTGACCCGGTTCGGGTTGTTTTGCATTGTCGCACCCGTGCCGTTTCGACTCTAGAAGCAGATCCGCAGCAGAACGACCGGGATGAACGATTGGTAACCCAGCGGCCATCGGCCCGTAAAGCCGCACCCCCAACACTTGTTCGCAAAGGCTGAGTCGCCGGTCGGCTCTCCGTTCAGCAGACGCCCTCGGCACCATCCACTCAGGAGCCCCCATGATGCCTTCGACCCGATCCATCACCGCACCCGCACGCCATCCCGCGCCACGATCCGCGCCACAGGCCGTCGCCCTTGGCCTCGAGGGCGAGCGCACACTGTCCAAGCGTCTCGGCTTGGCTGCAACGCTCGGCCTGGCCTGTCTCTTGTCGGTCGTCTTCTCGATGGCCCAAACCAGCCACGCCGAATCGGTACCCGACCCGTTGAACGCGCCGGCCGGGCCGACCAGCTTCGCCGACGTCGTCGAGCGCGTCACGCCAGCCGTGGTCAATGTCACGGTCGCGCAAGAGGCCCAGCAGACGCTCTCGCTGCCTGGCGGCCAAATGCCCGACGAGAGTTCGCCCCTGTACGAATTCTTCAAACGCTTCGGTGGACTCGAGGAGATGCCGATGCCGGGACCACGCCAGCGTGAAGGCGAGGGTTCTGGCTTCATCATCGATGCCGAAGGGCACATCGTCACCAACAACCATGTGGTCGACGGTGCCACCCGGATTGAGGTGACACTGAATGACGGCGAGCAGTACGAGGCCAAGGTGATCGGCCGAGATGCCAAGACCGACCTCGCCTTGCTCAAGATCGACACCAACGACCCCTTGCCGCATGTGGCCTTCGGCGACAGCAGCGGTGCCCGGGTCGGGGATTGGGTACTTGCGGTCGGCAATCCATTCGGGCTCGGCGGCTCGGTCAACGCCGGCATCATCTCGGCGCGGGGACGCGACATCAACTCCGGCCCTTATGACGACTATATTCAGATCGACGCCCCGATCAATCGCGGCAACTCAGGCGGCCCGCTGTTCGACGCACGCGGCATCGTGATCGGCGTCAACACCGCCATCTTCTCGCCCAGCGGTGGCAACATCGGCATCGGCTTCGCGATCCCGGCCGAGACGGCGGCCGAGATCGTCGCCGACCTCAAGACCAAGGGCCGCGTCGATCGCGGCTGGCTCGGGGTCCAGATCCAGCCCGTGACCGAGGAGATCGCCGCCAGTCTGGGCCTGACCGAAACCCGCGGTGTACTGGTCGCCGACGTCCTCCCCGGCACCCCGGCCGAGGCGGCTGGCGTCAGCAGCGGCGACATCATCCTGCGGGCCGCCGGCGAGCGCATGCAGGAGTATCGCGATCTGACCAAGCTGATCGCCGGCATCGACGCCGGCACCGCCATCGAGCTGGTGGTGTTGCGCGCCGGTGAGACCCTGAGGATTCCGGTCACCATCGGCCAGATGCCGAGCGAGGAGCAAGTACGCAACGCCTCGACCCAGCCATCCGGGGGCGATGAGCCACGGCTCGGCCTGTCGCTGGCGCCATTGACACCGGAGCTGCGCGCCGAACGCGGGATTGAGAACGACGCCAACGGCGTTCTCGTCGCCCAGGTGGCCCCCGGCAGCCCGGCCCACAGCGCCGGGATCAAGGCCGGCAGCCTGATCTCGATGGTCGGCCAGCAGCGCGTCACCCAGCCCGGCCAGGTGGTCGATGCGGTCAAACAGGCCGCCGCCGCCAACCGCCCCTCGGTGCTGCTGCGCGTGGAGCAAGAGGGCGAGCAGCGCTTCGTCGCCGTGCCCCTCGGCTGAGCCATGGGGACATTGCGCCATGCGTGTACTGGTGATCGAGGATGACGCGCAGCTCGCCAGCTATCTGGCCAAGGCCTTCGGCGAGATCGGGGTGAGCGTCGACCGGGCCGAAAACGGTCGCGATGGCCTCTTTCTGGCCGCTGGCAATCGCTACGATGCCATGGTCGTCGACCGCATGCTGCCGGAATTGGACGGGCTGGCCATCATCCGTACCCTGCGCGCCTCGGGCAATCCGACCCCAGTGCTGGTGCTCAGCGCGCTCGGCGAGGTTGATCATCGGGTCGAGGGGCTGCGCGCCGGCGGCGACGATTACCTGGTCAAGCCGTTCGCGTTCTCCGAGCTGCATGCCCGCATCGAGGCCCTGTTGCGACGCTCGACGCCCGGCGACGCACCGGTCACCAGCCTCGGCGTCGCCGATCTCGAACTCGACCTGCTCAAGCGCGAGGTCCACCGCGCCGGACAACCGATCGCGCTACAACCGCGCGAATTCAAGCTGCTCGAGTACCTGATGCGCCATGCCGGCCAGGTCGTCACCCGCACCATGCTGCTCGAGAACGTCTGGGATTATCACTTCGATCCGCAGACGAATGTCATCGATGTCCATATCAGCCGCTTGCGGGCCAAGATCGACAAGGACTTCGAGCAGCCGCTGCTGCAAACGGTGCGCGGCGCCGGCTACATGCTGCGCGCCGATTGATGTCCCGGCCGGCCAGCCTGATCTCCTCACGGGCCAGCGCGCGCCGCGCATGGCGATGGCTGCGCGTGACCCTGGGACCGACGCTGAGCCGATGGCAGCACGCCTCGCGCTTCACCCTGACCAGCTCGACCTTTCGCCTCGCGCTGCTCTACATGCTGCTGGTCGGGGTCTCGGTCGCGATCCTGCTCGGGTTCATCTATTGGTCGACCGCCGGATATATGGCGCGCCAGACCGATGCGACCATCGGCGCCGAGATCCAGGGCTTGGCCGAACAATATCGGCGTCGCGGTCTGACCGGCCTCTCGACCCTCATCGCCGAACGCATCGCGCGTGATCCGCAAGGCGCCTCGATCTATCTGCTGACCCAACCGAGCGGCACGCCCATCATCGGCAATCTCGACAGCTGGCCGCCGGTCGCGCCCGATGTCGATGGCTGGGTGCAGTTCCGTACCCAGCATGCGACGCCCGGCAAGGCCCGCGTCGAGCACCAGACCCGCGCGCAGGTGTTCCGTTTGCGCGGCGACCTGCGGCTGCTGGTCGGCCGCGATGTGCGCGAACTGGTCGCGCTCCGAAACCTGGTGCTCGATGCGATCAATTGGGGCTTGGCCATCACGGTCGGGCTGGCGCTGCTCGGCGGCTGGCTGATGGGCGCTGGCATCGCGCGCCGGCTCGATGTCATCAATCAGGTCAGCCGCGAGATCATGCGCGGCGACCTGAGCCGCCGCGTGCCCAGCGCCGGCACCGGTGACGACTTCGACCAAGTGGCCGAGAACCTGAACCGGATGCTCGAGCGCATCGAGGCGTTGATGCTCAGCATCCGGCAGGTCTCGGATAACATCGCCCACGACCTGCGCACGCCCTTGTCGCGGCTGCGCCATCGGCTCGAACTCCTGCGCGGCAGCGCGCTCAACGCCGAGGCCAGCGCCGAGGTCGAGGTCGCGATCGCCGATGCCGACGAACTCCTGAGCGCCTTCAACGCGCTGCTGCGCATCGCCCGCATCGAGGCCGGCAGCCGCCGCGCGGCCTTTGCCGATCTCGATCCGCTGCCGCTGCTGCACGACGTCGCCGAACTCTATGAGCCACTGGCGACGGAGTCGCGACAGGCGATCGAGGTCGCGTGGGCCGACGGTGGCGCTCGCAGCAACGATGGCAGCAACGATGGCGACGCCTGCCGGCTGCATGCGGACCGTGACCTGCTGTTCCAGGCGCTGGCGAATCTAGTCGACAATGCCATCAAGCACACCCCGGATGGCGGCCACATTCAGCTGCGCGCGGACTGCGACGACGAGGCCGTGGAACTCAGCGTCAGCGACGACGGCCCCGGCATTCCGGTCGAACTCCGCGACAAGGTGTTGCAGCGCTTCTTCCGCATCGACGAGAGCCGAGCCGCCCCTGGGCATGGACTCGGCCTCAGCCTCGTGCAAGCGGTCGCGCAGCTGCATGGCGCCAACCTCAGCCTGGAAGACACGGCCCCCGGTCTCAGGGTGCGGTTGCGCCTGCCAAAACAGCGCCCCGGGAGCGAGATGCGGGAACGCGGTTGGGATTAGCGCACGTCGGTCGCATTACTGGGGTTGATCGTCGGCCCATCGCCCGACGATGATCACCACGCCTTGACCCTTCCTTGAGACCATCCATCAGAGGAGTTCACTCATGCGCCACCTGCTCACCGCCCTACTTGCGACCAGTCTTGCCAGTGCCAGCCTCGCGCCCGCGCTCGCGGCCGATTGGACGCTCGATCCCGAACGCTCGCATCTGAGCTACGTCTCGATCAAATCCGGCCACATCGGCGAAAACAACCACTTCACCGAACTTGCGGGACACATCGATGATGCGGGCCAGGTGGTGGTCGACACCGCGCTCGATAGCGTCGAGACGCTGGTCCCGATCCGCAACGAGCGCATGCGCGAGATCCTGTTCAAGACGATGAACTACAGCGACGCGACCCTGAGCGCCAAGGTCGATGCCGCCGCAATCGACGCGCTGCAACCGGGCGAGATCGTCGAGGTGGTCGCCGAGAGCACACTCAGTCTGCACGGCCAGAGCCAACCGCTGGTGCTCAAGATGCAGGCGGCGAAGCTCGATGCACACACCCTGATGGTGGCTAGCACCGAGCCGGTCATCCTCGATGCCGGCAATTTCGGCCTGGGCGAGGGCATCGAGCAGCTGCGCGAGATCGCCGGGCTCGAGAGTATCAGCCGCGCCGTGCCGGTGACCTTCGTCATGACCTTCGAGAACGCCAGTCCGGCGCCTGACGCCAGCGCCGAGACAGCGAGCGTCGAAACGCTCGATCAGTACCTGACCTACCGGGAGACCATCGAGGCGATGAGCAGCGATCAGAAGGAAGCGGTCGCGGCACTGTTCAGCCCTCGCCGTTAGCCCGCGCTTAAACGCGATCGAAGCGCTCGAACTGCATGCTGTATTGGCCGCGTCCCTGGGTCAGGCTGCGCAGTTCGGTGGTATAGCCGAGCAGGTACTCGAGCGCGACTTCGCAGCGGATGCTCGCCGAGTCATCGGCGTCTTGACTCGTCTTGGTGGCCTGTATCGCGGCGCGCCGCTGCTGCAGGTCGCCAAGCACGCTGCCGAGATTGGCCTCGGGCACCACCACGTCCACGCGCATCACCGGATGCAAGGCAACTGGCCCAGCTGCGGTCAGCGCCTTAGCCAGGGCGCGCATGGCGGCGGCTTGCAAGGCCTCCGGCGTGCTCTGTGGACCGAACAGCTCCACCTCCGCCAGGGTGACGGCGACATCGTCCACCGGCGCCCCCTGCAACACACCACTGGCCAGCCCGGCCTGCAGACCCTCCTCCAACGCCCGCTGCTGCTCTAATGAGAGTTCCGCGCCGTCCGGACGCAGCTGCGGTTGGCGCTGGATCTGGTTGCCCGCACCGCGCTCCCTGGGCGCCACCGCGACCGAGGCCCAGGCGCTGAGTTCGGGCTGCTTGCCATCGGGGCTCGCCGGGCGGCTGTGCAACTGCTCGGCGCGTGCCGCGCGGGTGATGGTCTCGCGCACCGCAACCGCCGGTCGGCCACTGCGCACGCGCTGCCCGAATTCGCGCTCGATGCGTTCGAGCACGATCTGCAGATGCAACTCGCCCATGCCGCGCAACAGGCGCTGACCGGTCTCGGGGTCTTCCTCGACTCGAAGCGTCGGGTCCTCCTGCTCGACCTTGTCCAGCACCTCGAGCAACTTGTCCTCATCGGTGCCAGCCGCCGGCTCGATGGCCAGGCTCAGCACCGGCTGGCGCGCCTCGATCCGCTCCAGCGCCAGCAGGTGCTCCGGATCGCAGAGGGTATCGCCGGTGGCGGCATGGCGCAGCCCGGCGAGGAGCACGATCTGCCCCGGCCCCGCCTCATCCAGGCGCGTCTTGCGCCCGGCATCGACATCGAAGATGCGCGCGACCTGTTCCTTGAGCACGCGGCCGTCGGCAGTCTGAAAGGCGACGCTATCGCCAACCTTGAGCCGATTGCGGTAGACGCGCGTGAAGCAATGGCGCCGCCCGTCCCACAACTGCACCTTGAACACCAGTGCCACCAAGGGCCCCTGCGCGCCGATGGCGACGGTCTCGGGCTCGCCATCCGGCCGCCGCGCGATGGCCGCTGGCCGATCGAGCGGCGCCGGCAACAGGTCCACCGCCGCATCCATGACCGGCTGCACACCGAGGTTGCGCAAGGCGCTGCCGCCGAAGCAGGGGAAGAGGCGCCCGGCGAGGGTGCCACGACGCAGAGCGGCGAGCAGGGCGTCCGGCTCGGGCTCGCCGCCGTTGAGCACCAGATCGGCCAGGGTCTCGTCGGCGTCGGCGGCGGCGAGCAACAGGGCCTCGCGCAGGTCGGCGACGGGCTCCCAGAGCGCGTCCGGGCAAGGCTCGGTCGCGATCTGCTCGCCCTGTTCGCCGCCGAACCGCAGCAGGCGCCGGTGCAGCAGATCGATGCAGGCCTGCTGATCGGCAAGCGGCACGGTCATCGCCACCGGCTCGACTCCAAGCCGCTCGCGAATTGCATCGAGCACGCGACGAAAATCGGCCCCAGGCCGGTCGATCTTGTTGACGAAGAAGAGCACGGGTAGCCCGAAGCGGCAGCGCTGACGCCAGACCGTCTCGGTCTGCGGCTCGACGCCGCGCACGCCGTCGAGCACCAGAACAACCCCATCAAGCACGCGCATCGAGCGCTCGACCTCGATGGTAAAATCCACATGGCCTGGCGTATCCACGAGCTGCAGCAGATGGTCGCGCCAAGGCGCCTTGGTCACCGCTGCGGTGATGGTGATGCCGTGATCCTGTTCCTCGGCCATCCAGTCCATGTGCGCGGCGCCGTCGTGGACCTCGCCGATCTTGTGCGAGGCGCCGGTGTAGTAAAGGATACGTTCGGTCAGTGTGGTCTTACCCGCGTCGACATGCGCGGCGATACCGATGTTGCGCACATGCGCGAGCGCCATCGGTGCTTGATCCTTTTTCTGGTTGCGAGAATGCTGACTGGACTGACTCATGAACCACCATCGACCTGAATTGAAGACGTTCTCGCCCAGGCCATCAACCGCAGAGCCTCGACAATGACGATGATGACTATCCCTTTGAGAAACGCCCGGCTCACACGTGGGCGCCCCGCCGCACAGCATCGCTGGCAGCGGCTGGCCGGCGTCATCGCCCTCCTCGGGCTGGGCGCGATGACGATCACTACCGCCGAGGCGAAGACCTATCGGCTCGTCGACCCGAGCGATAGTGTCATCGGCACCCCCTTCTATGTAAAGGCCAAAAAGGAGCATACCTTGCTCGATATCGGCCGCCATCATGGGATCGGCGTCGACGAGATGAAGCAGGCCAATCCGGATGTCGATCTCTGGATTCCCGGTGAAGGCACCGCCGTGCTGGCGCCAGATCGCCATGTACTGCCCGATACGCCGCGCACGGGGATCGTGCTCAACCTCGCCGAGCGCAGGATGTATTACTATCGCTCGGCAAACGAGATCGAGACCTTTTCGATCGGCATCGGCCGCGATGGCTGGGAGACCCCAGTCGGCAGCTATCGCATCATCGAGAAGACCGAGAACCCAACCTGGACGCCACCGGCCTCGATCCGCGCCGAATACGCCAAGCAGGGCAAGACGCTACCAGCCGTGGTGCCGGCGGGTCCAGACAATCCGCTCGGCGACTACCGCCTGCGGCTCAGCAATCCGAGCTATCTGATCCATGGCACCAACAAACCCTGGGGTGTGGGCATGCCGGTGAGTTCGGGCTGCACGCGGATGTTCCCGGAGGATATCGAGTATCTGTTCGGTCAGGTCGCGGTCGGCACCCAGGTGACCATCGTCGACCAGCCCTACAAGGTCGGATGGCTGGGCGACCAGCTCTTTCTGGAAGTAAGTCGAGCCGAGGATTCGGCGCCGCGTCCAGTGGAAGAGATTATTCCGCTCTCTATCGCGAATGCCGAGGGTGTGGAGATCGATTGGGACGAGGTCAGGCGGGTACAGCAGGAAAATACCGGCTTCCCACAACTGGTGGGAAGCCGGCGGGGCTCAAAGAGCTGGCATCACTTCGACATGATCTTCTGATACATGCGGTTGACGCGGTCCTCGTTGGCCTCGCAGCAAGCCTGAGCACCATTGGCTGCGTCCATCGCGGCCTGAGCCATATCACGAGCCTCCTGGTCGGTGGCGCAGCCACCGAGCAACGATGCGCTCAGCAGCGCGGCAGCGGACAGGGAGGCGAGCTTAAATGTTTTGGTCATCGGAAGTTCTCCATATTTGAGTTTGCCAGACGGCAGCTGATTTATATCACAGACCGAGGGCGCTTTTCGCACCCTTGTGCGCCGAGGTTAGCAGAACCAAACAGCGTCTTGTGATTGCCACTCAGGCGCTCATCGTCCAGTATCAGGCCCAAACAACAGGGTTTAGAAGAGAGCATCGGAATTGGTTGACCGCTACTATCGCCGCCCGTTACCCAACAGCGGTCCACATCCTTTTCGTTGTCAGGGATTCGTCCGCGACGGCACCATTGCCACCCAAGGCGGCGCACCGCTGCCCATCGCCTCCCTGCCGCCCTTCTTGCGTGCGTTGCTGGTCACGGACGGCACCGTGACCAAGGCGCTGGAGGCCTATTTCTGGGAGCCAGTGGTCGTCGACACGCTGCGCCAGGAGTTCATTGAGGCGGCCGCCGATATGCCCTGGATCGAGGTCGACCCCGGCGATCAGGTCATGGTGCGCGAGGCGTTGTTGCGCGGCAGTGACAGCAACAAGCACTATGCGCGCGCCTTCTCGGTGATCCGCTCCAGGCTCATCCCGGCCTCGTTCAGGGAGCGGCTGATCAATCGCGAGATCGGCATCGGCGTCTTGATCCGCGACAGCGGCTTGGAGAGTTTTCGCGAAGTGATGGAGGTCGGGGTCGAGCCCGAGTCAGCCAGTGGCGAGCAGGCGCTGTTTCGGACCTATCGCATCATCATCGACGGCCAGCCGGTGATTCTGATCAGCGAGATCTTTCCGCTCGCGCTCTATCTATCCGCCTGAGCCGCCCTGGCGGAATGCGCTCGACGCGATTCCAGATCAGCCGCTTAGGCGGCGCCCTCGGCAGCATTGCTGTCGCGGCCAAGAGGACGGCCCAGCAACCGGCACAGGTGAGCCGCGAACTGGTCGCCGGCGGCCTGGACGCCGATGCGGCCACCGTGATCGCACAGCCGCGTCACCGCCAGCCCAGGGTAACCGCACGGGTTGATGCGCCCGAACGGAGCCGGATCGAGATCGATGTTCAGCGCGATACCGTGATAGCTGCAGCCATGACGCACACGCAACCCGACCGAGGCGATCTTCGCCGCCCCCACGTACACGCCGGGCGCATCGGCACTTGGCTGGGCGAGAATCGCGTGCTCGGCCAAGAGGTCGATGACCGCCTGCTCGAGCAAATGGACCAACTGCTTGACCCCGAGCCGGGAGCGCTTCAAGTCCAACAGCAGATAGGCCACCAGTTGACCGGGACCATGATAGGTCACCTGGCCACCACGGTCGCAGTGGATCACCGGGATCGGGCCAGGGTCCAGGACGTGCTCCGGTAAACCGGCTTGCCCGAGCGTGAACACCGGTGGATGCTCCAGCAGCCAGAGTTCATCCTCCGTGCCCGCATCGCGGGCGTCGGTGAAGGCGCGCATCCGCGCCCAGCGCTCGGCGTAGTCGCAGCGCCCGAGCCAGCGTACTCGTAGCGGCAGCGGCTCAGAAGGCACAGGTGATCTGCTCGTGCGCGGACAGCTCGCGGTAGATGGCATCCAGTTGGTTCTTGCTGCGTGCCTCGATGACCACCGTCACCGAGACCCAGCGACCATTGCGGCTTGCGCGCGAGCGCAACGCATCCTTGCCCGTGTCCGGCGCATGACGCTCGATGATCGCACCGAGGATGGCTTCGATGCCATCCTCGGTGCGCCCCATCGCCTTGATCGGAAACGCGCACGGGAAGCGCAGTAGGGTTTCGTCTTGGTTCGGGGTTGGATCAGCCATACGCGTCTCCTGCATTCGCAACGCTCAGACCGCCGCGCAGCGCAGATCGGCCTTGAAGGCTTGATAACGTGCATCGATGCGCCGCCACAGCGGGCCGGGACGCCCTGAGCCGAGAGGCTTGCCATCGAGTTGGGTCACCGCCAGCACCTCGCGGGTCGAGCTACTGATCCAGACCTCGTCGGCCTGGTGCAGCTCCTCGAGCGCGATGTCGCGTTCCTGGATCGGCAGCTTCTCGGTCCTCGCCAGCTCTAGCACTAGATCACGCGTGATCCCGGCCAACAGCAAGGGGCCCTTGGGCGGCGTGATCAGTTGCCCATCGCGCACGATGAACAGGTTACTGGTCGAGCCCTCCAGTGCCAGACCATCGCGCACCAGGATGGCCTCCTCGGCACCCGCCTCTTGCGCCGACTGGCGCAGCAGCACGGCAGCGAGCAGCGAGGTCGACTTGATATCACAGCGCAGCCAGCGGATATCGTCGCGCGTCACCACCGCGATCCCGGCCTCGACGACAGCCGGATCACGCGCCTTCATCGGCTTGGCCATCGCCATCACCGTCGGTGAGGGCTGCGCCGGAAAACGATGATCGCGCACTGGGGCTGCACCGCGCGTCACCTGCAGATAGAGCGCCTGATCGGCATCCGGCTCAGCGGCGAGCAGGCGGGTGAAGATGCTCGACCATTCAGACAGCGACAGCGGCGCTGGCAGCCCGATCCCGCGCAGGCTGTTCTCGAGCCGCCGCAGATGCTCGGCGGCGCGCAATGGGTGCCCGGCGTAGGCCGGAATCACCTCGTAGACACCGTCGCCGAACAGGAAACCGCGATCCATCACCGAGATCATCGCCTGTTCAGGCGCGACGAAGGCACCGTTGAGATAGATCGTGTTCATCTAAAACAGCTTCAGCACCGAATCAACCGCCTGGCGCAGCAGGCCACCGCGCTCCACCGAATCGAGCGCCACGGCCGGCTGACGCTTGATGACCTCCGCGTCCAATAGCAAGACGATCTCGCCCACCTGTTCGCCATCAGCGAGTGGCGCCTCGAGCATCGCCTGCGGTTCGAGCTGGGCCGAGAGGGCATCGAAGCGCCCGCGTACCATGGTGACGACCACCTCGGTGGCCGGTCCCACCGTCACCGTCGACGGATCACCCGACCAGACCCGCAGCACCTCAAGCGGCTCGCGCGCCGCATAGAGGTGATGGGTCTCGAAGAAGCGGAACCCGTAGTTCAACAGCGCCAGACTATCGGCGACGCGTGCGGCGTTGCTTTCGGTACCCATCACCACCGAGATCAACCGCTGACCCTCGCGCTTTGCCGACGAGACCAAACAGTAGCCTGCGGCCTGGGTATGACCGGTCTTCACGCCGTCCACGCCCACGCCCTTGTCGAGTAAGCGGTTGCGGTTGAACTGCCGGATCCCCTGCCAGGTGAACTCGGGCTCCGAGTACCAGCGGTAGTACTCGGGGAATTCGCGGATCATCGCCGTGGTCACCAACGCGATATCCTTGGGCGTGGTGAAGTGCTCGGGGCCGGGCAAGCCGGTGGCATTGGTGAAATGCGTCTGCGTCATGCCGAGCCGTTGCGCATGTTGGTTCATCAGGCCAGCAAAGCTCGCCTCGCTCCCGGCGATATGCTCGGCCAGGGCGACGCTGGCATCGTTGCCGGACTGGATGATCATGCCCTTGAGCAAATCCTCGACCGCGACCTGATTACCGATCTCGATGAACATCTTCGAGCCTCCGGTGCGCCAGGCCTTCTCGCTGATCAGCACCTGATCATCGAGGGCGATGTTGCCATCAGCCAGCTCGCTGAAGATCACATAGGCGGTCATGATCTTGGTCAGGCTCGCGGGCTCGAGACGGGTGTCGGCATTCGCCGCCGCCAGCACCGCGCCGCTGTCATGATCGATCAGCAGATAGCCTTCGGCGCCCAGATCCGGTGGCGGTGGAGACTCGGCCCGAACCGTGACGACAACCAGGCTGGCCAGGAGGATGGAGATGATGTAACGCATGGACGGGAGTTTACCTGCTCGCGGGAACCTCGGCACCCGCATCTGAGGGTGTTGCGCTTGCGATCCTTGGCTTCCCAATGCGATGGATCAGGGGGTGATGATGAGCGGCTTGTCGAGGCCCAAGGCCGTCAGCCGACGGCCGAGCGCATCGGCATCGGAGGTTGAGCGCAGCGGCCCAACCTGAACCTTATATAGCGGCGCCAGCACGCCATCGGCGAGCGGCGCTTTCACCAGCACCGGGGCATCCAGGGTCGAGACGAGCCGGCGCCTCAATTGTTCCGCATTACCCTGGCTGCCGAAAGCGCCAACCTGGAGATACACGTTGTTGCTCGCCGGGCGCGCTTGGGGAACATTTTTGGGGGTTGCGGAGGCCAAGCGCAACAATGTCTTCGCATCCGTGCCATGATCGCGCGGATCGATCGAGCGGACCTCGACCCGTGCCGTGCCCGCATTGACCATATCCAGGTGCTTGGCGGCGGCATAAGAGAGATCGATGATGCGACTGCCGACGAACGGCCCACGGTCGTTGACCTTCACCACGGCCCGACGGCCATTCTCAAGATTGGTGACCAGCGCGTAGGTCGGCAATGGCAGCGTCTTGTGAGCCGCCGTCAGCCTGTGCATGTCGTAACGCTCGCCGCTCGAGGTCTTGCGGCCATGAAACTTCTTGCCGTACCAGGAGGCCCGTCCTGTTTCCACATGGTTGCGGCTGCTGGCCTTGGTGTAATAGCGCCGACCAAACACCACGTAGGAGTCCATGTTGCCATAGCGCGACTTCGGCTCGGCCTTGGGCATGGCCTCAATGGCGATGTCGCTCGCCGAACGTGCCGGCGTTTTGGAGGTGCTTCCGCAGCCTGCCATCAGCATGATCAATCCACACAGAAGGCCAAGCCTCAGCGCCACGCAGAGGACGCCACCAACAGGCGCACGGCCGTGTCGCCTCTGGCACTGGTGGTCCACCGTCCCAGGCGTGCTTCGCATCGCCACGGTTACTGATCCAACCCCGCAATCGCCCGGCTCAGCACATAAGCGGCCAGCGCATACAGGTTGCTGTGGTTGTAACGGGTGATCGCATAGAAGTTATCCAAGATTACCCAATACTCGGGCCCCTCGCGATCGAGTTCGATCAGCGCGGCGCGGGCATTTGGGTTCAGCGTCGCGGCCGGTTCGACGCCGGCTTGTTCGAGCCGAGCGACGCTGAGGCGCGGCACGATCGGTCGTTTCCCGCCGACCTCGATCCCATCCGCAAGTGGCTGGCGCAGGCTGGCCGGCGAGGCGATCGGCTCGCCGGCCAGCCATCCGTGCTCGGAAAGGTAGGCTCCGACACTGCCAATCACATCGGCATCGCTGTCCCAAAGATCACGCCGCCCGTCACCATCGAAATCGACCGCGTAGGCGCGATAGCTCGAGGGGATGAACTGCGGCTTGCCGAGCGCGCCGGCATAGGAGCCGCGTACGGCGCGGGGGTCAATCGCCTCTTCACGCGCGAGCAACAGGAAGTGCTCGAGTTCCTTGCGAAAGAAGGCCGCGCGCTGCGGATAGGCGAACCCCAGCGTGCTCAACGCATCGAGCACGCGATGTTGGCCAAGGGTCGCGCCGTAATTGGTCTCGATGCCGATGATCGCGACGATCACCTCGGCCGGCACGCCATAGGTCTGTTCAGCTTGGCGTAGCAAGGGCGCGTGTTCAGCCAGGAAACGCCGCCCGCCGGCAATGCGCTCCGGCGTCACGAACAGCGCCCGGTACGCCCCCCATGACTTGCCCTCGTAGGGCCGGTCCATGGCGTCGACGATCGCTTGTTGATAGCGCGCGCCCTCCAGGAGCGCCCTCAGCTCGACGCGCTCGAAACCATGTCGCGCGACCATCTCGTTGATAAAGGCCTCGCGCTCCGCCGCATAGCTCGCAGGCACGGCGGCCTGGATCGGCAGCGGCGTCAATAGGAGCCAGGCCAGCAGCGCGGCGGCAACCGTGGTCAGCATGGCTGGGAGCGGCGTGTTGGGCATTCCAAGGGCAACCTTGCTCATCGATTCGACCTTGAGTATAAGCGCGAACTCACTCACTTTGAAGCAATTTCCGTCGCGTTTGCACCGACATCAGGATGCCGAAGCCCAGCATCAGGGTCACCAACGAGGTGCCGCCATAACTGATCAGCGGCAGCGGAACCCCCACCACCGGCAGCAACCCCGTGACCATCCCCATGTTCACGAACAGGTAGACGAAGAAAACGATGGTGACCGACCCCGCCAAGAGTCGGCTGTAGGCATCCGCCGCCTGCGCGGCAATGCTCAGCCCGCGCAGGATCACCGCGAGGTAGAGCAGCATCAAGACGATGACCCCCGACAAGCCCAGCTCTTCCCCGAGCACGGCAAAGATGAAATCGGTCGAGCGCTCCGGCAGGAATTCGAGTTGCGACTGAGTGCCCCCGAGCCAGCCCTTGCCATGCAGCCCGCCGGAGCCGATCGCGATCTGCGATTGAATGATGTGATAGCCGGCGCCCAACGGATCGGAGCCTGGGTCGAGAAAGGTCAGCACGCGGCGCCGTTGATAGTCGCGCATCAGCGACCAGGCCAAGGGGGCCGCCGCCGCCACCAGCACGCAGAGCCCAATGATCAGCCGCCAGCGCAAGCCGGAGAGAAAGAGTGTCGTCAGCCCCGCGCTGGCGACCAATAAGGCGGTGCCGAGATCCGGCTGCTTGGCGATCAACAGCACAGGCAGCGCGATCAACAGACCGGCGATCGCGATATCGAGCAGGCGCGGTGGCATGGGGCGCATCGACAGATACCAGGCCAACATCATCGGCAAGGCCAGCTTGAGGATCTCGGAGGGCTGAAAGCGGACCACCCCCAGATCCAGCCAGCGCTGCGCGCCCTTGCTCTGCTCACCCACCAGCAGCACCGCCAGCAACAGCGACAGCCCAAACAGGAACAGCGGCAAGGACCACCGGCACAGCACCACCGGCGGCACCTGGGCGATCGCGATCATCAGCAAAAAAGCGATCCCCAGGCGCAACAGTTGTCGCTCGAGTTGCTCACCGGACTGTCCGGAGGCACTGTAGAGCACCATCAGCCCCAACCCACAGATCAGCAACAGCAACAACAGCAGGGGCAGATCGAGATGCAGCCGCGCCAGCAAGTCACCGTCGAACACGCCGGAATCGCGATCGATACGGAGCTTATGCGGTGCCACTGCGCGTCACCATGATTACTCGGAGGCCGTCTCGTCAGCCTGATCGGTGGACGCGGGCACGCGCTGATCGAGCAGCCAGCTATCCATCACGGCGCGCGCGATCGGCGCCGCCGTTGCGCCGCCATGACCGCCATTCTCGACGATGACGGCCACCGCGATGCGCGGATTCTCGATCGGCGCAAAACCGACAAACAGGGCATGATCGCGCATGCGCTCGGCCACCTCGGCCTCGTTATAGGTCTCGTTCTGGCCCACGGTGAACACCTGCGAGGTGCCGGTCTTGCCGGCAATCCGATAGTCTGGATTGCGGATACGGCTTGCGGTGCCACGCCGACCTTCGACCACGTTGGTCATCGCATCGACAATGACCTGCCAGTGCGCCGGATCCTTATCCGGCAGCGCTCGAGGCTTCGCGTCGGTCGGCTCCAGGGGCGCGCCCAGGCTGGCCCGGGTCGCACTCACCAGGCGCGGCTGCATGTAGATGCCGTGATTGGCAACCGCCGCCGTGGCCGCCGCCAGTTGCAGTGGTGTGGCCAGAAAGGCGCCCTGACCGATGCCGACGATCAGCGTCTCGCCCGGAAACCAAGGTTGGTTGCGCGCCCGTCGCTTCCACTCCGGCGACGGCAACAAGCCGCCCAGCTCCCCGGCGATATCGACCCCGGTGGGCTCACCGAAACCAAACTCGGCCAGATGCGTCTTCATGCGCTCGATACCCATGTCATGGGCGAGGCGATAGAAGTAGACATCGCAGGACTGCACGATCGCATCCTCCATCGCCAGCGTGCCATGCCCGCCACTGCGCCAGCAGCGATAGCGATGCGAATGCCCCGGCAGTTGAAAATAACCGCCACAGTATTTGCCTTCGCGCGCCGTGGCCACCCCGCTCGCGAGCCCGGCCAGGGCGATGAACTGCTTGACCGTCGAGCCCGGCGGATACTGGCCGCGAATGGCCCGATCATAGAGCGGCCGATCGATATCATCGCGCAGCGCCGCATAGGCCTTGAAGCCGATACCGCCAACGAAGGGATTCGGATCGTAGCTCGGCGAGCTGACCATCGCCAGCACGCCGCCGGTCTCGGGCTCGATCGCGACCACCGCGCCACGCCGATCGCCAAGCGCCGCCGCAGCATCGCGCTGTAGGTCCAGATCCAAGAACAGATGCAGATCGCGCCCAGGCAAGGGCGTCTTCTCCTCGCGTCGCTCCAAGATCCGCCCACGCGCATTGACCACCACCTGTTGATAACCGACATGCCCATGCAGCCAGGCCTCATGGTACTTCTCGACCCCAACCTTACCGATATACGCGCTGCCGGCATAATCGGAGCGGTCGATCTGCTCGAGTTCTTGCTCGTTGATCCGGCCGACATAACCGACTACATGCGCGGTATGCACGCCCTGGGGATAGGAACGCGAGAGTTCTGCGGCGATCTCCACGCCCGGAAACCGATGGCTTTGCACGGCGAAACGGGCGCGTTCGACTTGACTGAGATCGAGCCGGATCGGCACGCCTTCAAAGCGGCGGCGCTGCGGCAACAGCCGCCGGAACCGCTCGCGGTCCAGCTCCGAGATCGGCAATAGCTCCGACAGCTCGGTGATCGTCGAGGCGAGATCGTCGACCTTCTCCGGCTCGATGGTCAGCGCATAGGACGGCAAATTATCCGCCAGCAAGACGCCATCGCGATCATAGATAAGGCCGCGGGTCGGCGGCATCGGCTGGATCTTGATCCGATTATCGTCGGAGAGCGTCGTGAAGTGCGCATGGCGCACTACCTGCAGCTGGAACAGCCGCATCCCGATCAGCACCAGGCTGAGCACCACCAAGACCGCCAGAAAGAGCGCGCGGGTGCGAAACAGGCGTTTCTCACCGCGTCGATCGGCGAAGACTTCTGCAAGCATCGTTTTGACTCAATCCGTGGTGTCAGCGCTCACTCAGGCCATGCCCGCAGACATCCGCAGCCGATCCAGCAAGGGGCTGAGCCAGGGCCAGAACAGCAAGCCGACAAAGGTTGGCAGCCAATAGGCCAGGGTGGGCGTGGGCTGGCCGGTCGCCCCCAAGACCCAAAGCGAGAGCAGGCGCTCGACCAGCAGCAAGAGCCAAATCGCCACCGCCTGCTGCCAGAGCGGAAACGCGCGGATGCGCCGGTGCAATTCGCCCGCCAGATAGGCCACCACCGACAACGACAAGGCATGCTCGCCGAGCAACGCGCCCGAGACCACATCGTGGGCGATCCCGACGGCAAAGCCGGTGAAGATGCCGAACCGGGTGGGCATCACCAAGCACCAGTAGATCAAGATCAGCGTCACCCATTGCGGGCGGTAGTCATCCGCCCAGGACGGCATCGGGACGATGGTCAAGGTCAGTGCAATGATCAAGGTCAGGGCGGCGAAAACCCCCTTGCGCGGGAGCCCACTCACGAGCGGTCCCCTGGCTGCTCCAGCGCACCCACGGGCGGAACCGAGATGAGCTGGTTATCAATGGCCTGCGCGGAGGTATTGGGCGCGACTTGCACCGGCTCGACCGTCCACACCAGCAGCACCTCGTGGCTGCGATCCAGGCGCGCTGTCGGCTCGGCATTCACCGTGGCGAACGAGCTATTCGGATCATCGGCGACCTCGACAATACGCGCGACCGGGTAACCGGCGGGAAACACCCCGCCCATGCCGGATGTGACCAGAAGATCCCCCACGCGCACATCGGCATTCTTCGGCAGATGCGGCAATCGCAATTGGTTGACCAGACCGGTACCGGTGGCAATGGTGCGCAGCCCATTGCGGTTGATCTGCACCGGTAAGGCATGATCGGCATCCGTGATCAACAGCACGGTGGCGGTGAGCGGATTGGCGATCACGACTTGGCCCATGACGGCATTGGCATCGAGCACCGGCTGCCCGACATAGACCCCCGAGGAGGTGCCCTTATCGACCAACACCTGCTGTCGATAGGGATCGAGTTCGACCTGCAACAGCTCCGCGACCAAGACCCGATCGCTGACCTTGAACGAGGAACCGAGCAGATCCCGTAACCGGCTGTTCTCCGCCTGCAGGGCGAGATAGCGCTGCATGCGCCCCTTCAAGGCCAGGTTTTCATGCTCGAGCAGCGCGTTGCGCTCGCGCAGATCGGCCTCGGTCGCGAAGCGGCTGTCGAGCGTTCGCGCGAGCTGGCTCGGCTGCGAGGCCAGCCAATGGACCGGATAGGCCACCACGGCGAGCGTCGAGCGCACCCAGGAAAGATGTCGATCGCGCGCATCGGCAAACATCAGGCCAAACGACAGCAACACGGCAATCATCAGCCGCAGCAGCGGCGCTGGCCTACGATCGAATAACGTGTTGATAGCGAAGAACCTCCGCGTCGCCTAAGCGAGCAATTCGGCCGCGCCCTCGCACTCATTCCACCGAGAACAGATCCAGCCCCCGTTGGTCGATCATTTCCAAGGCCTTGCCGCCGCCGCGCGCCACGCAGGTGAGCGGATCCTCGGCCACCACCACCGGCAGCCCGGTCTCCTCGGCGATCAGGCGATCGAGATCACGCAGCAGCGCACCGCCGCCGGTGAGCACGATCCCACGCTCGGCGACATCGGCGCCCAATTCCGGCGGCGTCTGCTCGAGCGCATTCTTGACCGCGCTCACGATACTATGCAATGGCTCCTGCAGGGCCTCCAGGATCTCGTTGCTATTGAGCGTAAAACTGCGCGGCATGCCTTCGGCGAGATTCCGCCCCCGCACCTCGATCTCAAGCATCTCATTGCCGGGAAAGGCGGTGCCGATCCGATGCTTGATGCGTTCGGCGGTAGCCTCGCCGATGAAGGTGCCATAATTGCGCCGCACATAGTTGATGATGCTGTCATCGAAGGTATCGCCGCCGATCCGCGCCGAGTTCGAGAACACGATGCCGTTCAGCGAGATCACCGCCACCTCCGAGGTGCCACCACCGATATCCAGTACCATCGAGCCCTGCGGCTCATCGACCGGCAACCCGGCACCGATCGCGGCGGCCATCGGCTCCTCGATGAGATAGACCTCCCGCGCCCCCGCGCCGGCGGCGGACTCCTTGATCGCCCGTCGCTCGACCTGGGTCGAGCCGCTGGGCACGCCCACCAGCACGCGCGGACTGGGGCGGATCAGCCGACTCTCATGCACCTTGTGGATAAAGTACTGGAGCATCTTCTCGGTCACCGTGAAGTCGGCAATCACACCGTCCTTCAAGGGCCTAATCGCGGTGATGTTCTGCGGCGTACGCCCGAGCATCATCTTGGCTTCCTCGCCCACCGCCGCCACCGACTTACGCCCGCCATCGTGTTCGTGGCGAATCGCCACCACCGAAGGCTCGTCGAGCACGATGCCCTGCCCGCGGATATAGATCAGCGTATTGGCGGTTCCGAGGTCGATCGACAGATCGTTCGAAAACAGCCCTCGGATACGTCTCAGGAACATGGATAGCTCACTCCAGCGTGTACATGCGCAGCGCGCCGGTCAGCGGCACGGGAACTTGGTGCGGCGCAAAATAGAGGGCACCAAGTAGTGATAAGGGGTTGATCGAGTGAAGTCCCAGCGGACTCGGCGCCGAGAAGATCGCATCGAGCACGGGCCTCGGGGAATCAGCTGATGCATGGGCGCGTGTAGGCGAGACCTAACCGGTCGACGCAGTCAAAGGGGAACAAGGCGTGTTCTTGACGGGATTTCCACGAGAATAATCGCGTCTAATTTAGCAACGACGCCTCCCACGAGCAAGCGGATCATCGGTGAGCGCAACGCCTGCCGCCTGCGCACCCAGGATTGCTTGTGGTAATTTGATAGCAGAAACAGGTTTCGGCCGGACGGCTCGAGCGCGCCGAACCCAAACCCGCATGGCACCCGCACGGCACCATCTCAACCAGCTTGCGAAGCACCTAATATTATGGCCCTCGACACCAGCGACGTCGGCAAGATCGCGCACCTCGCCCGGCTCGACGTGAAGAATGACGAACTCGATCACTTCAGCGCCGAACTCAGCAACATCCTCGACCTGGTCGAACAGATGCGCAGCGTCGACACCAACGGGGTCGAGCCCATGGCGCACCCGCTGCACATGGCACAACGGCTGCGCGCCGATCGCGTCACCGAGACCAACGAGCGCGCGCACTTCCAGCAAATCGCACCCCAGACCGAGGACGGCCTCTACCTGGTGCCGAGGGTGGTCGAGTGAGCGCCATGCACGAGCAATCGATCACCGCCCTCGCCGCCGCGCTGCGCGCGCGCGAATTCTCCGCTCGTGAGTTGACCGAACATTATCTCACACGCATCGAACAGCTCGACGCGCGCATCAACGCCTATATCACGGTGACCCCCGAGCAGGCGCTGACCGCAGCCGAGCGCGCCGATCAGCAGCTCGCCGCTGGCACGGCGGGACCGCTGACCGGCATCCCGATCGCCCACAAGGACATCTTCTGCACCAACGGCGTCAAGACCAGCTGCGGCTCGCGCATGCTCGATACCTTCGTCGCACCCTATGACGCCACCGTCGTCAAGCGCCTGCAGGCCGCCGGCACGCAGATGCTGGGCAAGACCAACATGGACGAGTTCGCGATGGGCTCGTCGAATGAGACCAGCTTTTTCGGCCCGGTACGCAACCCATGGGATCGCGAGCGGGTTCCTGGAGGCTCTTCAGGTGGCTCAGCTGCGGCGGTCGCAGCGAGACTATGTGTGGCGGCCACAGGCACCGACACCGGCGGCTCGATCCGCCAGCCGGCGGCCTTCTGCGGCATCACCGGCATCAAGCCGACCTACGGACGCTGCTCGCGCTGGGGCATGATCGCCTTCGCCTCCAGCTTGGATCAGGCCGGTGTGCTCGCCCGTAGCGCCGCCGATGCCGCGCTGGTGCTACAGGCGATGGCCGGCTTCGACGAGCGCGACTCGACCAGCGCCAACGCGTCGGTGCCGGACTATAGCGCTCAGCTCGAGGACGAAATCGCCGGCCTCAAGATCGGCCTGCCGAAGGAATACTTCGGCGAGGGACTCGACCCAGGCGTCGCCGCCTCGATCGAGGCCGCGATCAAGGAGTACGAAGCACTCGGCGCCAGCGTGCACGAGATCAGCCTGCCCAATGCGCCCCTGTCGGTCCCGGTCTATTACGTGGTTGCCCCGGCCGAGTGCTCATCGAACCTTGCCCGCTTCGACGGCGTGCGCTACGGCCATCGCTGCGAGGCGCCGAAGGATCTCGAAGACCTCTACAAGCGCAGCCGCGCCGAAGGCTTCGGCACCGAGGTCAAACGCCGAATCATGATCGGCACCTATGTGCTCTCGGCCGGCTACTACGACGCCTACTACCTCAAGGCCCAGCAGCTGCGGCATCTGATCAGCGACGACTTCCGCCGCGCCTTCGAGCAGGTCGATGTGATCATGGGCCCAACCACCCCGAGCACCGCCTTTGCGCTCGGCGCCAAGCGCGACGACCCGGTCGCGATGTACCTGAACGACATCTACACCATCGCCACCAACCTGGCTGGCCTGCCCGGCCTTTCGATCCCGGTCGCGCCAGCCGACGGCATGCCGGTTGGACTGCAGCTGATTGGAGACGTCTTTCAGGAAGGACGACTGCTCAACATCGCCCACCGACTGCAGCAGGCCACCGATTGGCACCGGATGACTCCCAGCCTCGCCGCCGCCTGAGCCCACACTCGAGCCCAAATCCGAACCCAGCGAAGCAAACGCTGCGGAACTGCCGTTAACAGCCATCTACTCGGAATCGACCGCGTGCGCATCAGCATCTCCAGCGGCAATCGGCTGATCCTGACCCTTGGGGCGATCCTGGTTGCCGGTTTCCTCGCGGTCAACCTCTACAGCCTGCGCGTCTCCAGTGATGCGCTGCGCGAGCTGTTGGTCCGCAACACGCTGCCGCTAACCAGCAACAACATCTACTCCGACATCCAAGAAAGCCTGCTGCGGCCAATCTATATCGCCTCGCTGATGGCGCACGACACCTTCCTCATCGACTGGATGACCAGCGGAGAGCGCGATCCGGAGCAGGTCAAGCGTTACCTAAAAGCCATCCAGGAGAGATACGACGTCTTTTCCGCCTTCGTCGTCTCCGACCTGAGCCATCGGTATTACCATTTCGACGGCATCCTAAAAACCGTCTCACCGACATCAAGGAAGGATCAATGGTTCTTCTCGATGCGCTCGCACCCAAGCCCCTATCGGGTCGACATCGACACCAACGAAGCCGCCAAGCATCGGCTGACCATCTTCATCAACCACAAGATCCAGGATCACGAAGGACACTACCTCGGCATCACCGGGTTGGGGCTCGAAGTCGCGACCATGTCGAGCTTGATCGCCGAGTACAAGGAGCGCTACGACCGGGACATCTTCTTCGTCAACAGCATCGGCATTGTCCAGAGCCATGTCCAAAAAACACTGATCGGCACGGCCAATATCAACGAAAGGGAGGGTATTCGCGCTGTCGCCGACCAGATTCTCAGCGGCGAGCAAGGGTCGCTACGCTACACCGGACCCGACGGAACCGTCTTCGTTCGCTACCGCTATATTCCCGAACTCGACTGGGTCTTGATCGTCGAGCAGCTCGAGCGCAGTGCCCTCGCCTCACTGCGCACCGCGTTCTATCGCAACCTCGCGGTCAGCGCCGGCATCACTCTGATCGTGCTGTTGATCAGCGCCTTTAGCGTGCACCGCTTCCAGACGCGGCTCGAGCGCATGGCGACCACCGACAAGCTCTCGGGACTCTACAACCGAGAAAGCTTCGAGACACTCTACAAACAAGCAATCGCGCATGCCGAGCGCCACCAACGGCCGCTGTCGCTGCTGATGTTCGACATCGACCGCTTCAAACATATCAACGACCAGCACGGCCACCTGGCCGGAGACGCGGTGATCAAGCAGGTCGCCAGCCTCGCCAAAGGTCGGCACCGCGGCATCGACCTCGTCGCCCGTTGGGGCGGCGACGAGTTCGTGATGCTGCTCAGCGACTGTACGATCGCTGACGCCCAGCGCTTGGCGGAGGCGCTCTGCCGCGACGCCCGTGAGTCAATCGATGTCCCCGGCTGCAACCGGGCCGTCACGCTGAGTATTGGCGTCGTCGCTTACCACCCAGGCGACACCCTCGACGAACTCCTCGCGCGCGCCGACGTCCTGCTCTATCAGGCCAAGGCGGCGGGGCGTGATCAGGTGGTGGCCGACTCCTAGTCTTGCTCTGGCCCGTCGCCTAAGGTCCATCCTTGTTCAGTACGCTACACAACTTCCCGATCACGCGCCCCGATGGCACCACGGCCGCCGAGCGCTTCTTCGCTCAGCCCCACCCCTCGTTGTTCGAGCAGGTGCTCGAGCGCATGCCATGGCCGGCCCGACCGGCGCGTCGACGACCGCGCCCGGCAAGGCAAGCCTGACCTCACTCTTGTGGCGGCTTAGCAACAGTAGACCAACCCACTGGAGGCCAGTTTCTTTGCGTCTTTCTGTGCTTGCTTGGTGTATAGCCATTCGTCTTATCAGTTCGGCAAAGCCCGCCCAGTTGTAGTTGCGCCGCTGACTGCGGCGATTCAGCTCTCGGTAGAGCATGCGAGTGACATGATAGAAGAAGTCACCCAGGCTTTCATCCTTGATAAAATAGGGCTTTACCAACCAGGCGTTGTTCTGACCGTGACCGAACTCGACGCTATCAAGGCCAACACCGCCGAGCGCGTCGAACTGCTCGCGCGCCTGCGCGAGACGTTCCCGGTGCAGCCGCTGGCCTCCCTGCTCGCCGACCGCGAGTTCGTCGGGCGCGCCTGGGTTGAGGCGCTGCGTGAGCAGCAGATCCCGTTTCGCCTGCGCCTGAAGGCCAATGGGCGCATCCGCCGCTGCCGCTCGGGCGAAGAGGCCCCGCTGCTGCGCGCGTGTCAAGACCTGCGGACCCATGAGCAACGGGGGCAGCGCTTGTCCGCGTTGGCTCTGGGGGCAGCCCCTGTACCTGAGCGCCAAGCGCCTGTTATGCAGCATGTAGCGGCTTGATCCGATCCACTTCTTCCTTGACCGACTGAGCCGCCGCCCAAAGATCAACAGATCGCTGCGCATTCAGCCAGAATTCTGGAGAGTTACCAAACAAACGGGCAAGCCGAAGCGCCATTTCAGGACTGACAGCACGACGCTCACGCAGTAGTTCATTAACTGACTGGCGAGAGACACCCAAAGATTCAGCCAACCCCGTAACCGTCAGGCTATAGTCCGGCAGAAAATCCTCTCTCAGCATCTCACCAGGATGAGTCGGCTTGCGCTGCATGCCGGCAGTATTTGGAATAGCCATAGTCATCACCTCACTCAGTGGTAGTCACAGACTTCGACCTCATACGCATCGCCATCCTCAAAACGAAAACAGATACGCCATTGATTATTTATTGAAATTGCGTGCTACCCCTGTCTGCTTCCCGACAGTGGGTGAAGACGATTGCCGGGCGGCACTTTCAGATCCTCCAGCTGAATGGCCAGATTCACGTATTCAAGTTTTCTGGCGGCTCTCGGTGCAACATCCGCAGGGAATTTCTTTGACCTGCCTGTGGAGTAAAGCTCTCGAGTTCGTTTATCAGCGAAAGATTTGATCATGCAGCAAATTGTATTGCGTCACGTGACGCATGTCAACATAGCTTGGTAGTGACTGCATAACGTTAAAGCTGTGCGGCGCAAACGAAGCGCAGCGTAGTTTGCGTCCGAACGAGCGCCTCGTGTACGCCCGGCCTGGGCATGAACTGATGGGGTGAAAGTCCCCTGTGGGAG
>NZ_JCAQIA010000033.1:0-39713 GCF_059621085.1 Halochromatium sp. NSM3
TTGTGACCACCTACACCCTCTAAAAATGGGTTTTAGACCATCTTTTTGGCTAGGCTCACGTTTTGATTGCGGTCCGAACCTAGACCCGATCTAAAGGGGATTAAGACTTATTAGCCGACCGAAACTTGAACAATAGCCGTCGTCCGAACCTAGACCCGATCTAAAGGGGATTAAGACGTGCTTTGAACTGGCCATTAATGGCTTGTTTTGGGGTCCGAACCTAGACCCGATCTAAAGGGGATTAAGACCTGCGACTAGTGTTTTGGTCATGATCTTATACCCGGTCCGAACCTAGACCCGATCTAAAGGGGATTAAGACATTGCGGCTTTACTGCCCTGTCGTTTTGGATTTGGTCCGAACCTAGACCCGATCTAAAGGGGATTAAGACGCGGCAGAACCTGTCTGCTGCTCCTGCTTCAAACGCGCCTGCAGCGCCTCCAACCGCTCGCGCGCCACCTGCTCCGCCTGCTGCGCCTGATCCCGCTGCGCCACCGCCATCTGTTCCCGGACCCGCACCTCAGCCAACGCCTTCGCACCCTCGGCAACCTCCCCGCGCAAGCGCTCCACCTCCCCGCGCGCCACGCCCAGCTCGACCTCGGCCTGCATCGCTTGGCGCTGCTGCTCGGCGAGTGCCTGGCTCAGCTCCTGCCCCCGCTGCTCACTCGCGCGCGCTTGGGTCTCCAGCCGCTGTGTGAGCCCATCGCGCTCGGCGCGGACCTCCTCGATCATGCGCACATAGTGCTGCTCCTGACCGGCCCAGACTTCGCGCTCACGCGCCTGCTCAATCCTGAGTTCCTCGACCAACACCCGCCCCTGCGCGACCTGCTGGCGAAGCCCCTCGCGCTCGGCATCATGACGGGCCTGCTGCGCTTGGAGCGCCTGCTCATGGGCACGCTGGGACGCCTTCTGCTCCTCGCGCGCCTGATCACGCTCGCTGCGCAGCGTCTCGATCAGCGCCTGCAGGGCCTCGGGCATGCCTGCCGGCAAGGCGTGGCCTTGGAGCTGGTTGCGGATCTCATCGATGACCTGGTCGCGGTATTTGAGCACGGTGCTCTTGGAGCCGCGCTGCAACCGTGCGCGCAGCCGGTCGGCGCTGGGTGCTTCGCAGGCGCTGAGGCAGGCATAGACGGCCTGGCGGACGTCATCGGGGGTGATAGGCGGTTGGCGAGTCATGGAACCGATGCCTGATGAATGGCCGTGCCCTGGCGCTGATGGCCCGTTTTGGCTGGGCTGAGGCTCACGATCATACCGTACATCGGGACGTAGTATGTACCGAAACGGTACAGTTAAACCCAAGATCGCAACAGAATCCCCCCTCTGTTGCGATCTTGGCCCAAACGCTCGTTTTCGCCGTGAGCAGACCCCGTGGGGCCGTGGAACATCCCGGGGCAGCGACCGCGATAACGCGGCCACATGGCTGGAAAAGGCTTTAGAAGCAGCATAGTAAGAACAGCGCGAACGCCCCGGTCAAAACTGTGGAACGTTTCGCGGGCAGAATGCCGATGCGAGCGCGTGGCATCGAGCGCAGGCAAGCGAGCGCTGACGGTTGGCGCTGCTGACAACAGCGTTCAATGATGGCAAAATCGCCAACATGCCTGCTGAGTTCATCACCCGCTTCAAGGATGTCACCCCGGAGGGTGGGATCATCGAGCTGGTGGTGTGGCGGCTGCCGGCGCCGATTCCGCCCTGCACGCATCCCGACACGTATCGGGCCGTGTTCGCGATGGGCGGGCAACGGATGATCGGCTTCGATAACGAGCGCGGAAAGGGGGATCACTGCCACGTTGGTGGGCACGAGCGACCTTACCAGTTCACCGGTGTGGATCAGTTGGTCGAGGATTTCATCGCGGAGGTGCAACGATGGCGAACCGAACGCTCAGAGTGACACTCAATCCTGACTGGCAATCCGCGCTGCGAGCAGCCGGGCGCGCGGCACAGCAGGACAGCTATCAAGGAGAGACGCTGAATGTCGAGACGCCGGCGCTCCTGTTTGCCCGCTTGACTGAACGCCGCTGGGCACTCGTCGAAACGCTTATGGGCGCGGGCGAACTGAGCATCCGCGCGCTTGCGCGTCGGGTCTCGCGGGATGTGAAGCGCGTGCATGAGGATGTGACCGCGCTGACCGAGCTGGGTCTGGTGGAGCGCACCGCCAGCGGCGGCGTGCTGTGCCCGTTTACCGATATCCATGTCGATCTGCGGCTGCATCAGGCCGCATGAGGCCTGAGCCAGCGGCCAACGCAGGGCGCATCGTCGCCGCCGACGCGTCTGCCGCGTCCGACCTCCCCGCCCCCATCGACTGGCTCCCCTGGTGCCTCAGCGACTCAGCGGATACCTCACCGCATCCCGGCGCCCTGCCCCCGATTCCCGCTGGCGGCGCCGGCTGGCTGATCGCCCCCGAGCGCGGCCATCTGGCCGATTGCGCGAGCGATCTGCAGGCGGTCAGTCGCTGACTGGCCCGTCAGAAGGACAACCCGCTCACGCTTGAGGCCTACCGCCACGAGATCGAGCGCTTCCTGCTCTGGCTGGGCCTGGAGCGCGGTAAGGCGCTGTCGGAGGCGACCGGCGAGGACATCAGTCTGTTCGACGATCTGCTGCAATACCCCGAGCGCTGGCCGCAGTGGTACGGCTCGCCCAAGCCGCGTCACGATCCGGCCAGAAAGGACGCATGTGCTGAGAGCGATTCACAGCGCTGGCGAACGACAGACGACAGAAGCACGATCGGCACGCCAGATCGGCTTGCTTGACCAGGGGATGTTCGGGATATAGACCAGCCCGAAGACCTCGGCGATCAGGGCGCTGACATGAGTGAGTCAGGCTACCTCTCAGTATAAACTGACCTATAATCCCAGTTCACGCCAACGCCGTTCGAAACGCTTGACCGACACCGGATAAGCGGTACCCAACTGCTGCGCGAAGAACGAGACGCGCAGCTCTTCGAGCATCCACCGCATCTCGTCGAGCCGCTCGTCGGCGCGCCCAGCGGCCTGCGCGGTGGTTGCCCGCTCGCGCCAGCGTTCGAGTAACGGGGACAACTCCTGCATGCGCTCACGATCGCGGGTCGCGGCCTGCGGCAGCTTCTCGGCACGCTGCTCCAGTGCTTGTAGATAGCGCGGATAGTCGCGCAGATGCGCGAACGGCACCTGCACCAGGAAGCCGCGATAGACCAGGCTGTCGAGATGCGCCCGCATGTCGAGCACCGAGGGCATCCACTGCATCTGAGTGATCCCCGCCAGGCGCTTGCGCAGCGACTGATAGCGGCCGAGGAGTGTCGCAGCCAGACCGCACACCTCTTGCGCGACCGGCGACAGGCGCGGCTTGTGGGCGCTCAGGCGCTGCTCGAAGCTGGCCTGATCGCGGATCGGCGGCTGGCCTTCGGTGAAGGTCAGGTCGAGGATCAGGGCCAACAGCTCATCGGCGAGATCGCTGCCAGCGGATGCTGCACTGCCAGCATGCGCCCCACGGTCAGCCTGCGTTCCAGCGCCAGCGCGCGCCGCCGCCTCGGGCGTCACCGGCGGCGCCGAGAGCAGCGCGCCAGCCGCCAAGGGTGCCTGCTCGGGCGCCTTCGCGTATTGCAGCCGCATGCGGTCGATACCGCCCTCGCGCGCGCAGAGTTCGCGCCGCAGCCCGCGCAGATCGCCGCCCAGCGCGAGCATGATCAGCCGCCGGAGCCCGGCACGCATGGCGAGCGCGGCGCTCTGCTCGGAATCCAGCACCCGCACTGCCACCGCATGGCCCTGATCGACCAACGCCGGCCAGCCGCGCAGCCGAATCCCGGCGCGATCCAGATCCAGATGCTCGGGCAGGTCGCCGAAGTCCCAGCGCTTGAGGCCATCGCGCTCGATCGGGTGATGTCGCTGATCAGCGCCTTGGCTGTCGCTCCGAGCGCCGCTCCGGTCCCGCCCTTGGCTTCGGCCCTGGTCCCGACTCTGGCTCCGACCCGCGCCGCGATCCTCGCCCCGACCAACGGGATCACTTTCCAACTCACCGCCCAGCTCACCCCCGGCATGACGCCGCTTGAGCCGCAGCAGATCATCATCGAGCGCCAGCGTGCGTCCATCCGTCTCCACCAGCCGCACCTTCATGCGCAGATACGGCGGCAGCGCGCTGTCGTCCCAGGCATCCTCGGGCACCTGCACGGCGGTCAGTGCCTTCAGTTCCTCGGCCACCGCGCGCACCAGCGGTCGGTCCGATGGGGTCAGCCGGGCCGCGACCTGCGCCGCTGTGTCCGGCACCGGCACGAAGGCGCGGCGCAGCGGTTTCGGCAGACCGCGCAGCAGTGCCGTGATGCGCTCTTCGAGCAACCCCGGCACCAGCCATTGCAGGCGCTCCGGCGAGACCTGATTGATCAGCAACCGGGGCAGCACCAGGGTGATGCCATCGGCCTCGTGGCCCGGCTCGAAGCGGTATTCCAACGGCAGCTCGGTGGCACCGATGCGGAGGTGATTCGGGAACTGTTCGACGGTGATCGCGCGCGCGTCGTGCTGCATCACCTGTTCGAGGTCCATGTGCAGCAGCTTGGGCTGCTTCTGGGTGGCCTTGCGCAGCCAGCGCTCGAACTGCGGCTTGGAGTAGATGCCGGACGGGACGCGCTCCTGATAAAAGGTGTAGATACCCTCCTCGTCGACCAGGATGTCGCGCCGGCGCGACTTGGCCTCGAGCTGATGGACGTCATCGATCAGCGCCTGATTGTGCCGCCAGAACGGCGCCCGAGTCTCGAAGTCGCCCTCGACCAGCGCCGCGCGCAGGAACACCTCGCGCGCCTCGGTCGAGTTGATCGGCCCATAGTTCACGCGGCGGCGGCTGAACAGGGTGAGGCCATAGAGGGTGACGGTCTCGAACGCGGCGACCTGCCCGGCGCGCGACTGCCAGTGCGGCTCCGAGTAGCTGCGCTTGAGCAGATGACTGCCGGCGCGCTCGATCCAGGCCGGTTGCACCTTGGCGCAGATGCGCCCGTAGTCGCGCGTGGTCTCGACCCGCTCGGCGCAGACGATCCACTTCGGCGTGGTCGCGAACAGCGCCGAGCTGGGATGGATATAGAAACGTCCGCCGCGCGCGCCCTGATACTCGCGCTGCTCGTCCTTGCGGCCGATGGTGCTGAGCAGGCCGGTCAGCAGCGCGCGATGAATCTCCTCGAAAGTGCCCTCGGCCTGAGGTTTGTTTGGGTTCTCGGGCTGGTTCTTGCGCTCGCGCTTGCCTGGCGTCTTGCCCGCGTTCTCAGGCGGGCGCGCAGGCGGGCTCTCGCGATAGCCCATCTCGGCCATCAGCTCGTGCAATTGGCTCTGGGTGTCGCGCCACTCCTGCACTCGTGTCCAGGACAGGAAATGCTGTTTGCACAGGCGCTGGAATTTGCGCCGCGTGAGATGCCGGCGTTCCTTGTCCAGGAATGCCCAGAGGTTGAGAAAACTCAGGAAATCCGAGTCCGCATGGCGGAAGGTGGCATGGATCTCATCGGCTGCCTGCTGCTGCTCGAGCGGGCGCTCGCGCGGGTCCTGCACGGCCAGCGCCGAGGCGATGATGGTCAGCTCGCGCAGGCAGTGGTGTTCGGCGCCGGCGAGCAGCATGCGGCCGATGCGCGGGTCAACCGGCAGGCGCGCGAGCTGCTTGCCGATCGCGGTGAGCTGGCCCTCGCCGTCGATCGCGGCCAGCTCTTCGAGCGTCCGATAGCCATCGGAGATCAGCCGTGAATCGGGCGGATCGACGAACGGAAAGCGCTCGATCTCGCCGAAGCCGAGCTGTTTCATCTGCAGGATGACCGCAGCCAGATTCGAGCGCCGGATCTCGGGCTCGGTGTGCTCGGCGCGGGCGGCGAAGTTGTCCTCGTCGTAGAGGCGGATGCAGACGCCGGAGGCGACCCGCCCGCAGCGGCCCTTGCGCTGATCCGCCGAGGCCTGCGAGATGCGCTCCACCGGCAGGCGCTGCACCTTGCTGCGATGGCTGTAGCGACTGATGCGCGCAAAGCCGGGATCGACCACGTAGTGGATGCCCGGCACGGTCAGCGAGGTCTCGGCGACGTTGGTGGCCAGCACCACCCGGCGCCAGCCGTGCGGCTGGAACACCCGCGCCTGCTCGGCCGGCCCTTGGCGGGCGAACAACGGCAGGATCTCGGTCGAGGGCGGATGCTGCTTGCGCAGGGTCTCGGCGGTCTCGCGGATCTCGCGCTCGCCGGAGAGGAACACCAACACGTCGCCGGGCCCGACCCGCGCCAGCTCGCCGACCGCCGAGGAGATCGCCTGCTGCATCGCCTCGTCGCGCTCGCCGGCATGCGCCTCCTCGGGCGGGCGGTAGCGAACCTCGACCGGATAGGTGCGCCCGGAGATCTCGATGATCGGCGCGCCTGCGCCATCGCCTGTGCGACCGTCAGCGGCGAAGTGCTTGGAGAAGCGCTGCGGGTCGATGGTGGCCGAGGTGATGATCAGCTTCAGATCAGGCCGTTTGGGTAGCAGCTGCTTCAGGTAGCCGAGCAGAAAATCGATGTTGAGGCTGCGCTCATGGGCCTCGTCGATGATCAGGGTGTCGTACTCGTTGAGATAGCGGTCGCGCTGGATTTCGGCGAGCAGGATGCCATCGGTCATCAACTTGACCGACGTCTCTGGGCGCACCCGATCATGGAAGCGCACCTTGTAGCCGACCGTGCTGCCGAGTTCGGTACCTAGTTCGGTGGCGACCCGACTCGCTAGGCTGCGAGCGGCGATGCGGCGCGGCTGGGTGTGACCGATGCGGCCAAAGACACCACGGCCAAGCTCGAGGCAGAGCTTCGGCAGTTGGGTCGATTTGCCCGAGCCAGTCTCGCCACAGAGCACGATGACCTGATGCTCGCGCAGCAAGGCGGCGATCTCGTCGCGGCGCTCGCTGACCGGTAGCTCAGGTGGAAACGGGATCTGGCTCGGGATAGCGGCGCGGCGGGCGTCGACGCGCTCACGCGACTGGTTGATCGCGCGCGTCAGATCGTGCCAGGGGTCGCGATCGGCGGCCGATCTCGAACTGGGCACCACAGCATCCGAACCTGGCGCTGCAGCAGATTCTGAAAGGAGGGATGACGCCGTCGCGGACTCAGCTCGCTTTAGCGCGCGCTTGAGGCGATAGCGATCCTTGAGGAGACATTGGGCAATAGCTGCCAGTGCATCGTGGCGGCGCGTAGACAAGGCACTCTCTTAAAACAGTCTAACGCTCAGCATCAGCGGCGACGCGTAGCGACGCCCCTGCATGCTGTTATTTTTCAGGCACTTCAAACAGATACCTCGTTTGCAAATACCTTTTCCATAACTTGATCTCACTGTCCCCGCTGAGGCAATTAATGTACTGCTCGAAAGTGAGTCCACGAACGCTTTCCTGTGCAGATTTTTCCAGATGGCTTCGATACTTCTTCAGCGCGTGAGTGAAGTGCTCGTTCCCTGCTGGGTATAGCGTCACGGACACGAACCTTGCGATGTCCTTTTGCCTCAACATCGCCAATCCGAGAAGATGGTTCCTCCAGAGTTGTCTGAGGTTGTCCTTGGCCAACTCGTCGCCCCCTCCGCTGACAAGAAGATAGCCTGATTCTGCCCTGAGTATAAAGGCTCCGCAGGTCATTTCCGTACGCAGTAAAACCATGCCTGATCTCGATAACCTACTGACCCTCGACCACCCCGACGACTATGCACGCTGGCGCGACCAGAAGCTCGACCAAGCGCCGCAACGGCTCGAAGAGCTGATCGTCGAGGTGCGCGATCCAAGACAGCTTAGCGATGCCGAGCGCGATGCCATTCTCGATCGGTGTCGCCGCGCCAACATGGCCGTCTATGTCACGCCGCTCGCGGACGACCCCGATAAGGCCATCCCGCGCCGGCTCGGCGAGCAGCTCGGGCTCGGCCCGCTCGATCAGAATCCGGGCGCTGACGAGGATGCCGTGACCTCGTTGAGCGTGCGCTCGGATGCCTTTCATCGCGGCTATATCCCCTATACCGATCGCCCCATCGCCTGGCATACCGATGGCTACTATAACGCCCCGCAGCGCCAAATCAGCGCCTTCATCCTGCACTGCGTTCGGCCCGCAGCCGCTGGTGGGATCAATGGGCTGATCGATCCCGAGATGCTCTATATCCGCTTGCGCGAGCGCGATCCCGCCCATATCCGCGCCCTGACGAGCCCAACCGCGATGACCATTCCGCCCAATGTCGTCGATGGCGTCGAACTCAGACCGGCCAGCATTGGTCCGGTGTTTCGCCCCGGCGAGCGCGGGCATTTGGCGCTGCGCTATACCGATCGGCGCCGCAACATCCAGTGGCAGGACGATGCCGCGACTCAGGCTGCCGTCGCCGCTATCCGCGATCTCCTCGATGACCCGTTGACACCGCGCTTTGAGGCCCGACTCGCTCCTGGCGAGGGGCTGGTCTGCAACAACGTGCTGCACAATCGTAGCCGTTTTGAAGACGGCGCCGATCAGGCTCGGCTGCTCTACCGGGCCCGCTATTACCGCCGCATTGCCGAGACCTAGACAAGCGCCACGGCCAGCGACCTGCCTTGCCCAATGCAAAACGCCACGGCCCCGTCTCCAGGGCCGTGGCATTGCGACAGCGGGCAACGCCCGCTTGGGCGTTCGTGTGTCCTAGCGTTGGCTGGCCGTTGGACGTGGCGGCATCGGCGAGAACTGCGGCCCCCAGGTCGGAATCGGACGGCTGGGCATCAACTTACGCTGCTCGACCGGCGGCGTAAAGGTGCCGGGGATTCGCTGCGCAGGCAGCTGGGCTTCTGGCAGCGAAGGCGCTTTCTCGGATGCGGCTGTCTCTTCGGTAGCCGGTTCAGTGCTCTCGGTAGCCGAGGGCGCTGCCTCGTCGACCGATTCTGATTCGGCCAATGCTGGCTCAGCGGTTGCCGCCGATTTCTCGGCAGCAGCCTCTTCAGCCGCCGGTGCAGCTTCCGCAGCCTCCGACGCGGCTTCTTCTTCAGCAGGCGCCGCAGCGGTCTCGGCAGCCGGAGCCTCATCGGCTGCCATCGGCGCTTCATCAGTCGTCGAGTCGGTTGCTGTCTCTTCGCTAGCGGCAGTCTCTTCGCTAGCGGCAGCCGTATCGTCCTCGGTCGATGCCACCGCAGGCTCGCTAGACTCCTCCGTGGCAGGGGCTTCCGCCGGTGCCTCAGCGGTCTCGGCCTCAGCCTCAGCCTTGTCCTCGGCCACGGCTGGCTCGGCTTCCGCTGCTGACTCCGCCGTAGCGTCCTCATCAGCCGCAGCCTCCTCTTCGGTGGCTGCCGCATCCGCAGACACATCAGCGGTATCACTCGGCTCGGTGGCGGCCGTGTCGTCAGACACCGCTTCCGCCGCAGGCGCCTCAGCCGCCGAATCAGCGTCGGCGGCCGCCGACGTCTGTGCATCGGACTCAGCCGCCTTGAGGCCAGCAGCCTCGGGTTCGGCGGCCTCGGGCTCAGCCTTCTTGACCTGCACGCTGCCAACCGGGGCGAGATTCGCCGAGATGGCCGCAGGCGGGAGCTGGCCGTCGCCGGAGCCATCATCGGTAAAGATGAGGTAGGCAGTACCAACAACTAGGAACACGGCAACGGCCTTGACCGATAACATGCCGAGGTCTTGAGTCTTCAGGGTCTCCGACATGGAACCGGGACCGGACGTTTTCTCACTCACTGAAATCTTCCTCTTCGCGCAAGTTCGCACCGCACAGGGGGCAGGTCAAAACCGTGTAGAGACTGCCTGAATCCGCGCTCGGGTTCAAGGTGCAACCACATTGACAGCAGAGAATCTTTATCACGCCACCGCTCGAGGGCGCGCCGTGTCCGCCTCCGCCGCCGATTCCCAGGGGGTTTGCGGTGATGGCCGAGACGCGGCGCCGCGTCCGATCCGCGAACGCTGATAGACTACCTCAACAGCCGTGCTAGCGCCGAGCAGTTGCCGCAAACGCTTCAGCAACGCGTCGCTGGGATCCACCCTCCAGTACAGGCTCGGCCGCAAGCACATCGAGGCCCCTGGGCACTGATACTCGATTTGCATCGGCAACCCGGCCTCAAGGCGATGGCCCTCGAGCAGGGTCGCCAGCGCTTGCACCTTCCTCGCTCCGTCCGCATGCGCGGCTGGATCGTTCAGGTCGAGCCTCAGCAGCAGATGATCGCCGAGGCGCGCGCGCGCCTCGGCCAGGGTGCGCACCTCGCTCGCGGTAAGGGTCCAGCCATTGGTGAAGTTGTCCGGGCGCAGACTGCCGGTCACGGCGATGATCGCATCCGGCACCAGCAGATGCCGGATCTGCTCGTAGAGTTCCGGGAAGACGGTCACCTCGATCCGACCGGTGCGATCGTCGAGCGTCACCGTCGCCATGCGACCGCGCGCGGTCTTGTTGGCGCGGATCGCCATGATCAGGCCCATCAGCGTGCGCTGTTCGCGATCCTGCCCCCAAGCGGAGCCGGATATCCCCTGCGCGTTCTCGAGCAGCCGGCCGATGCGCTGCGAGACCATCGCATTTAGTTCGGCCTCGTAGCGGTTGATCGGATGCCCGGTCAGATAGAGCCCGAGGGTTTCCTTCTCGCCCCGCAGGCGCTCGTCGTCGTCCCAATCCGGCCAGGTCTGGGCGGCGATCTGCGGGTCCGGCGCCGCCGCTCTGGATGGACCCGCAGTGGCCTGATCCGGCGTCGGCGCCAGCGCGCCAAACAGGTCGCTCTGACCGGCCGCCGCCTGCGCGTGATGCTGCTCGGCGAGCTTGAGCGCCAATGGCAGCCGGTTGATCAGCGTGGCGCGATTCTCGCCGAGCCCATCCAGCGCCCCGGCGCGCACCAGCGCCTCGAGCACGCGCTTGTTCGCTTTCTGCGGATCGATGCGGCGACAGAAGGCCCAAAGATCCTCGAACGCGCCGCCTTGCCGGCGTGTATCGAGCATCGAGTCGATCGCCGACTCGCCCACGCCTTTGATCGCACCGAGACCGTAGACCACGGTTTCGTCGCCGTCGGTGGTGAACATCCGATCGGAACGGTTGATCTTCGGCGGCTCGACCTTGAGCCCCATGTCGCGACACTCGTCGATCAGGGTTACCACCTTATCGGTGTTGTCCATATCGGCCGAGAGCACCGCAGCCATGAAAGCGGCTGGATAATGGGCCTTGAGCCAGAGGGTCTGGTACGACACCAGGGCGTAAGCGGCGGAATGACTGCGATTAAAGCCATAACCCGCGAACTTCTCCATCAGATCAAAGATGTAGGTCGCGATCTTCGGGTCGACGCCACGCTCGGCCGCACCCTGTTCGAAGATCGCGCGCTGCTTCTCCATCTCCTCGACCTTCTTCTTGCCCATCGCGCGGCGCAACAGGTCCGCGCCACCGAGCGAGTAGCCGGCCAGCACCTGAGCGATCTGCATCACCTGCTCTTGGTACAGGATGACGCCATAGGTGGGTTTGAGGATCGGCTCTAGGTCGGGATGCGGATAGGCGACATCGGCGCGGCCATGCTTGCGGTCGATGAAGTCATCGACCATGCCCGATTGCAGCGGGCCGGGCCGGAACAGCGCCACCAGCGCGGTCATGTCCTCGAAGCTGTCCGGCTGCAGCTTGCGGATCAGTTCCTTCATGCCGCGCGACTCGAGCTGGAACACCGCCGTGGTCTGGCAAGTCTTGATCAGCTTGAAGGCGTCGGCGTCGTGCGGATCGATCAGATTGATATCGAGCGGTTCCTCGCCCCGGGCCTGGCGCTCGACATTGATGGTCTTCAACGCCCAATCGATGATGGTCAGGGTGCGCAGACCAAGGAAATCGAACTTGACCAGCCCGACCTGCTCGACATCGTCCTTGTCGTACTGGGTGACCAGATCATTGCCACCCTGCTCGCAATAGAGCGGCGCGAAATCGGTGAGCTTGGTCGGTGCGATGACCACGCCGCCGGCATGCTTGCCGGCGTTGCGGGCGATGCCCTCGAGCTTGCGCGCCATGTCGATGATGCCGGTGACGGCCTCATCGTCCTTGTAGGCGGCGGCCAGGTCCGGGCTCTCCTCCAGCGCCTTGTCGAGCGTCATCTTCAGCTCGAACGGCACCATCTTAGCGATCTTGTCGACGAAGCCGTAGGGATGCCCGAGCACCCGGCCGACATCGCGCACCACCGCCTTGGCCGCCATGGTGCCAAAGGTGATGATCTGCGAGACCGCCTCGCGCCCATACTTGCGCGCGACATACTCGATGACCTCGTCGCGGCGATCCATGCAGAAGTCGACATCGAAGTCGGGCATCGAGACGCGCTCGGGATTGAGGAAGCGCTCGAACAGCAGTTCGTGCTCGATCGGGTCTAGATCGGTGATCTTCAGCGCATAAGCCACCAGCGAGCCGGCGCCGGAACCGCGCCCAGGACCAACCGGGATGCTGTGGTCCTTGGCCCAGCGGATGAAGTCGGCGACGATCAGAAAGTAGCCCGGAAAGCCCATCTGGCAGATCACATCCAGCTCGCGCTGGAGGCGCTCGTCATAGACGCGGCGCTGCTCGGCGAACGCCGGCGCGTCACGATCGAAGGTCCGCTCCAGGCGCCACTCCAGCCCGGCGCGCGCCTCAGCGGCGAGATGCTCGGCGATGCTGCGTCCCTCGGGCACCGGCGAATCGGGCAGGAAGGTCTCGCCCAGGCGCAGATTCAGGTTGCAGCGCTTGGCGATCTCGACGCTGTTCTCGAGGGCCTCGGGAAGATCGGCGAACAGCTCGGCCATCTCCTCGGGCGTGCGCAGATACTGCTGCGGACTGTGGCGACGCAGCCGGCGCGGATCATCCAGCGTATGGCCGCTGTTGATGCACACGCGCACCTCATGGGCATCGAAGTCATCGGCGGCGAGGAAGGCAACGTCATTGGTCGCCACCACCGGCACGTCCTTTGCCAGTGCCAGCTCGACGCTGGCCTCGACACAGCGCTCCTCGTCCGCGCGTCCAGTCCGGATCAGCTCGAGATAATAGCGGTCGCCAAAGGCCGCCAGCCAGTCATCGAGCAGCGCCTCGGCCTCGGCCCGGTAACCGCTGAGCAAGGCGCGCTGCACATCGCCGCCGGTGCCGCCGGACAGCGCGATCAGCCCATCGGCGGAAGCCAGCACCCAGTCGCGCTCGACCTGCGCGATGCCGTGCTGTTGGCCCTCGGTGTAGGCGCGCGAGATCAGCCGCGTCAGCGCCGTGTAACCGGCCGCGTGCTGAACCAGTAGCACCAGCCGGTGTGGCTTGGTCGGATCGGCCGGATTGCGCACCGCCAGCTCGCTGCCGGCGATGGGTTTGATGCCAGCGGCCAGCGCGGCCTTGTAAAAGCGCACCAGACAAAAGAGATTGGTATGGTCGGTCACCGCCACCGCTGGCATGCTGCGGTCGACGGCCGTCTTCGTCAGCGGCTTGATCCGCACCAGGCCATCGATGAGCGAGTACTCCGAGTGCAGATGCAGATGGACGAAACGGGGCTGCGACGGCAAGGTGCGCTCCAAGGGTCAGCGGGACGACAGGACGGCCTAGTCTAGCGATTCGCTCCGGCGGTGTCGCCGACCGACCACACCAAGATTGCACAATCGCACAGCCCAAACTGCATACTAATTGATCTATAGTTCGGTGGCGGCGGCGCTGCCCCTCGGCGATCAAGCTCGTCAACACAACGCCTCAGACATCTGTTCCGATCATCCGTCTAGGAAACCGCTATGGCCCTCGTCAAGAAACATCCCGATAGCTCTTCCGCGTCCGCAAGCACCCCGGACAGCCGCGCCAACAATGCCGCCGCCACCCGCGAAGCGGAAGCCCAGCGCAAGCGGGCCCGCACCCTGGCCAAGCAGCAGCAAGCCGCCGAGCGCATCGCCTCGGCCACGGCGCAGCTCGCCTCGGGTATCAACGAAGCCGCCTCGGCGGCCGAGGAGCTGAAGCGTGCCTCTGACCAGATCGCCTCCGGCGCCGAGGAAGCCTCGGGCGCCTCGCAGGAGTCGCTGACCGCCTTCAAGCAGGTCACCACCGCGCTGACCCATCAGTTGCAGAACGCCGAGAGCGCGCAAACCAAGGTCGAGTCGCTGAGGGCGCTGATCCTCACTGTCGGCAGCGAGATCGAGACCTTCATCAACAACGTGCGCAGCAGCGCCGAGCGCCAGGGCGAGTCGGTGAAGATGGTCTCCGAACTCGAGCAGCAGGCCTCGAATATCGGCGATATCGTCAACGCCGTGGTGCGCATCGCCGATCAGACCAACCTGTTGGCGCTGAATGCCGCCATCGAAGCCGCGCGTGCCGGCAATCATGGCAAGGGCTTCGCTGTCGTTGCCGACGAGGTGCGCACCCTCGCCGAGACCTCGGAGAAGAGCGCCAAACAGATCCAGGATCTGGTCGCCCAGATCCAAACCGAAGTCAAGCTGATCTCCGAGGGCATCAACAGCTCCGCGACCAAGGTCCAAACCGAGGCCGAAAACGGCAAGCAGATCAACGAGCAGCTCACGCACATCCAGAATGACTCCGCTGATGTCACCGCCGCGATCCAAGAGATCGCCGCCGGCGCGCAGCAGTCCGAGATGGCGACCAAGCAGGCCCTGCAGGGCACCGAGGAGATCGCCACCGCCGCCGAGGAGCAGTCTTCCGCCGCAGAGGAGACGGCCAAGACCGTCGACGAGCAGACTCAGGCCCTAGGTCAATGCGAGCAGGCGGCGCAGAATCTCTCGGATCTGGCCGAGGAGCTGAGAAGCTCGACCGACATCAGCAAAAGCGCCGAGGAGGTCGCCTCGGCGGCCGAGGAACTCTCCTCGGCGGTGCAGGAGATCAATCGCTCCAGCGCGCAGGTCTCCGAGGCCATCGAGCAGATCCGCAAGAGCGCGCAGTTGCAATCCTCGGCCACTGAGGAATCGGCCACGGCGGTCGCGCAGATCGAGAAAGGGATCGAGATCGCCAAGCAACGCGCCACGGCCGCCGATGAGAAGATCCGCATCATCGCCGAGTTGCTCAAGACCAATCAGACCAGCATCGAGAACCTGATCAACGGCGTCGCCGAATCGGCCGAGGCCTCGCGCGCGAGTCTGCGCCAGATCAAGAACCTGGAGTTGGTCTCGCGCAATATCGACAAGATCGTCGATGCCATCTCCACGGTCTCGATCCAGACCAACATGCTCGCGGTCAATGGCTCCATCGAGGCGGCGCGGGCCGGCGAGTTCGGCAAGGGGTTCGTGGTGGTCGCCACTGACATCCGCAACCTCGCCCACGACTCGTCCGAGAATGCCGACCGCATCAAGGATCTGGTCAAGGCGGTGCAGGATCAGATCAATACTGTCTGGCGCGATCTGGAAGACAACATCAACGCCGCCAATACCGAGGCGCAGAAGGCGCGCTCCATCACCTCTGGCTTGGTGAGCGCCGAGACCGATGTCGCCGCCGTGCAAAAGAGCATCGTCGATGTACTCAATGCCGCAACTGAGATCGCCGCCTCCATCAGCCAGGTGAAAACCGGCGTCGAGCAGATATCCTCTGCGGCCGAAGAGGCGGAAAAGGCCGCCACCGAGGCCGCTTCCGCCGCCACCGAGCAGTCGCAGGGCGCCGAGGAACTGGCCGCCGCGATCGAGGAGATCGCCTCGCTCGCCGATGAGCTGCAGAGCGCCTGAGTGCACCCACCGTCTTGCCGGAGATCCTCATGACCAACGCAACGGTCGCCGCCTCCCCGCCGCTCGACACCGAATCGGACGTGCGTCAATTCGTCATCTTCGTCTGTGGCAGGGAGGTGTTCGGGGTCGACATGGCCCCGGTTCAGGAAATCATCCGTGTGCCCGAGGTGGTGCGGGTGCCGCTGGGCCCGGAGACGCTGCTTGGCCTCGCTAACCTGCGCGGCAAGGTGCTGCCGATCATCAGCCTGCGCCACCTGTTCGGCTTCGATGAGCGCGACAACGATGATGCCTCGCGCGCCCTGGTCATCGATCTGGGGCAACCGCTGGGGTTCGTCGTCGATCGCGTCAGCAGCGTGGTGGCGGTGGAACCGGAGCAGATCGAGGATGTCACCGATCTCAGCACCACCGTCAACACCGAAATGCTCTCGGGCCTGCTGAAGAACGTCGGCGGCTTCGAGATGGTCATGGTGATGGACTTCCAGCGCCTGATCGGGCTCGAACTCACCGAGATCGACCAGCTCGAGGCGACAACCGCCGCCAGCGCCGCGAGCCTGGGCCAGAATGAGGCGTCCGCAAGCGACGACGGGGACACGACCCAGGATGAACTCCAGCTCGTCAGCTTCCAGGTCGCCGAGCAGGAATACGCGATCCCGATCGAGCACACCCAGGAGATCGTCCAACTGCCCGAACACATCGTCAAGGTGCCGCGCACCGCGTCGCATGTGTTGGGGTTGATGAATCTGCGCAATCGCCTGCTGCCGCTGGTCTCGCTGCGCTGCCTGCTGGAACTGCCGCCGCGCACCGCCGATGAGCATAGCCGCATCGTCGTGGTGCGCTTGGGCGCGATTACGGTTGGCTTGGTGATGGACAGCGTCAACGCCGTGCTGCGGGTGCCGACCTCGGCGGTGGAGGCAATGCCTGCGCTCCTGGCCGCGAGCGGCGAGCTGCAGGAGATCGCCGAGATCTGCCGCCTCGGCGAGGGCGGCAAGCGTCTGGTCTCGATCATCTCGATTCGCAACCTCTTCCGCCATTCATCCATTCAGGAGGCCCTCTCGACCTTGAACGACATGCACGACGGCGAGCCCAGCGCGCGTGAGGCGAGCGACGGGCGCAGCGATGGCGAAGAACAGGTGGTGGTGTTCCGGCTCGACAAGGAGGAGTTCGGCGTGCCCATCGCCAGCGTGCAGGAGATCGTGCGCGTTCCCGATGAACTCACCCATGTACCCAAGGCGCCGGCCTTCGTCGAGGGGGTGATCAACCTGCGCGGCTCGGTGCTGCCGGTGATCGACCAGCGCCGCCGGCTGGGCCTGCCCTCGCTCGCGCACAATGATCGGCAACGCATCATGGTATTCCTGCTCGATGGGGTGCGCATCGGCTTCATCGTCGATGTCGTCGCCGAGGTGCTGAAGATCCCCAAGGCCGCGATCGAGCCGGCACCGCACCTGTCTGCGGAGCAGGCGCAACTGATCAACCGCGTCGCCAACATGCAGCGGCAAAAGCGCCTGATCCAGTTGCTCGATCCCGCGCATCTGATCGCCCACGAGCAGCGCCAGGCGCTGGTCAACCTCGCGGACAGTCCCGAGGCCGTCGTCAGCGCATCATGAAGAGCCGCCGGTCGTGATCAAACTGCTGATCGTCGATGATTCGGCGCTGATGCGCCGGCAGTTGAAGAACATCTTCCTGGCCGAGGGCGACTTCCAGATCGAGGTCGCCCGCAATGGCGAGGAGGCGGTCGAACTCAACAGCCGCTTCGCGCCGGATGTGATCACGCTCGACATCAACATGCCGCAGATGGACGGCCTCACCGCGCTGTCCCTGCTCATGGCCGAGCGCCCGGTGCCGGTGGTGATGGTCTCCTCGCTGACGGAAAAGGGCGCCCTCTCCACCTTCGAGGCGCTCAATCTCGGCGCGGTCGACTATATCCCCAAGCCCGATGGCACCATCTCGCTGTCGATCGCCGAGGTCGAGGCGGAGATCGTCGCCAAGGTGCGCGTGGCCGCCGGCGCGCACCTGAAGAAGGCGCGCGGACTGGCGGCGCGCATCCGTGGCGATCTGAGTGCCGCCAACGCGACCAAGCCGGCAGCGCCGCCGCAACGCCCGACGCTGAGCGTGGACCAGAGCGCCAGCCGCGATGGCCTGGTCATCATCGGCGTCTCCACCGGCGGCCCGCGCACGCTCGAGGAGATCCTGCCGCGATTACCGGCCGACTTTCCCTGGCCAGTGCTGGTCGCCCAGCACATGCCGCCGAGCTTCACGCGCCCCTTTGCCGAGCGCATGAACGGACTCTGCGCGCTCGAGGTCTACGAATTACGGCGGCCGATGCCGCTCGAGCCGGGGCAGGTGTGCATCGGCCGCGGTGGCGCCGACATGGTGGTGATGCGCCGCGCCAATCGGCTGATGGTCAGCTCGCGCCCGGAATCCTCCGATCACCTCTGGCATCCCTCGGTGGAATTGCTCGGCGAATCGGTGCTGCAACATTGCGACCCACAGCGCATTATCGCCGTTATGCTCACCGGTATGGGCTACGATGGTGCCGAGTCCTTCGCCGCGCTCCATCGCCGTGGCGCGCGTACCATCGCCGAATCCAAACAATCGGCCGTGGTCTTCGGCATGCCGGCGGAGCTGATCAACCGCGGCGGCGCCACCAAGGTGCTGTCGATGGAGCGCATCGCCGAACAGATCATCCAGTGGGTCAACGCCGGCTAATCCGCGCGGCCAGCACAACAACGCATCATGGCACTGAAAAAAGGCAAACCGACGCCGACCATCGATGTCCCCGGCGAGCGCCAACAAGCGCGTGATCTGGACGGACTCGTGCAGGCCCTGCAAGCGGATGATCCGCTGACGCGGCGCTGGGCGGCGCGCGATCTGACAGCCCACCCCAACGCGGCCACGGCGCTGGTTGCGCAACTGCGGCGCGAGACCGAGAACAGCGTCCGCCAGGTGATCCTGACCACGCTGACCAGCATCGGCAACGACACCGCCGTCCAGGGGCTGATCGACTGCCTCTATCTGGAAGATGCGATGCTGCGCAATGCCGCCATCGAGGTGCTCAAGGGATTACCCGATCAGGTCGCGCCGTTCATGGGGCGGTTATTGCAGGATCCAGACCCCGATGTGCGTATCTTCGCCGTCGATGTGCTCGAATCCCTGCGCCATCCGCGCGTCGAGGACTGGCTGATCGAGGTCATCAGTCAAGACCCGCATGTGAACGTCTGCGCCACCGCCGTCGACCTGCTCGGCGAGGTCGGCAGCGACCAGGCCAAGGCCGCGCTCGCGTCTCTGAAGCAGCGCTTCGCCGATGAGCCTTATATTCAGTTTGCCGCTGATCTCGCCCTCAAGCGCATCGAGGCCGAATGAGCGTGATGCCGACTCTACCGAGGATCAGCGACGAGGATTTTCAGAAGTTCCGGGAATTCTTCTATCGCAAGACCGGCATGCTGTTCGAGGACGGCAAGCGCTATTTCGTCGACAAACGCCTGCTCGAGCGCATGGCTGCGACCAACAACGAGACCTTTCGCGGCTACTTCACCCTGCTGCGCTTCCAGGCCTCGGGCGGCGAATTGCAGACCCTGATCAACCTGATGACGGTCAACGAGACCTACTTCTTTCGCGAAGAGTATCAGTTTCGCTGCCTGGTCGACTCAATGCTCGCCGAGATCGTCGCCCAGCGTTCGTCCTCGACCAAGCCCATCCGCATCTGGTCGGTGCCCTCGTCCTCCGGCGAGGAACCCTACGGCATCGCCATCTACCTGCTCGAGCACTGGCCACTGCTGCGGCAATGGGATGTCGAGATCATCTCCTCGGACATCGATACCCAGATCCTGAAGCAGGCCAAGCAAGGGCTGTATGCCGAGCGCGCCGTGCAGCATCTGCCCGAGCCGCTGCTGAAGAAGTATTTCCAGCGCGTCGGCGCGCACTACCAGGTGCGCAAAACCTTGCGCGAGGTAGTGGAATTCACCCAGGTCAATGTCAGTGATAGCGCCGACATGCGCAGCCACCGCCACTTCGATGTCATCTTCTGTCGCAACCTGCTCATCTACTTCGATGACATCTCGCGCAAAAAGACCGCCGAATCGTTCTTCGACGCACTGAATCCCGGTGGCTTCATCTGCCTTGGACATTCCGAGGCTATGAGCCGGATTTCGCCGCTGTTCCAGATTCGGCGGTTTCCCGAAGCGATCGTCTATCAAAAACCGTTGGAGGCGAGATGAAGCGCATTCTGGTCATTGATGACGCCGCCACGGTCCGGCTCTATCACCGTGAGATCCTGGAGAAGGCGGGATTTGTCGTCGCCGAGGCCATCAATGGGCTGGAAGCCCTGGAAAAGCTCGAAGAGGCGCCCTTCGATCTCTACCTGGTGGACATCAACATGCCTAAGCTCGACGGCTACGGCTTCTTGCGCGCGCTGCGTCAGTTGGATGTGCCCCAAGCGCCAGCGATCATGATCTCGACCGAATCCTCGGCGAGCGATCGCCAAACCGCCTTGGTCGCCGGCGCCAATCTCTACATCCTCAAACCGATCAAGCCCGAGCAGTTGCTGCTGCATGTGCACGGCCTGCTCGGGGAGTGGCATCAGCCATGAATCCATTACTGGACCAGTTTCTCAGTGAATCGCGCGATGCCATCCAATCCATCGGCGAAAAACTCCTGCAGCTGGAGACCGCGCCTGATGATCAGGCGTTGATGGGCGAACTGTTCCGGCTGGTTCACACGCTCAAGGGCAACAGCGGCCTGTTCGAACTGCCGGAGATGATCCGGGTGCTGCACGCGGCCGAAGACCTGATGGATACGGTCAGGGCCGGACGCGCGACCTACTCGCAGGCGCTCGCCGACCAACTGCTCGAGGCGATGGATTTCGTCTCGGCGGTGCTCGACGAGATCCAACAGGCCGACACGGACAGTCTGCCGGCCAATGCCGAGCGCTCGGCCGCCGCCGTCGATCTGGCGCGCTCATTGCAGCAGTTCAAGCGCGATGGGGCGCCGGCGAGCGCAGACGCCGCCCTCGCTCAGTCGGCGAGCGAATCGGCAACCGGGGCAGTCACTGAGCCAGCCACTGATTCAGCGGCAACGCCGGCGGCGGACTCGGCGCTCGAGGCCGTGCTGACACGGGTTGCCGAAGCCGTGCGCATGGAGCTGTATCAGCGGATACTCGCTGGAGAGGCATTCTTCTGGGTCTGTTACGAGCCCGAGGAGGAGTGTTTCTACAAAGGCGAAGACCCCTTCTTCCAGATCATCCAGCTCGCCACGCCATGCTGGCGCGCATTGAGCGCGCGCGAGCCCTGGCCGGAGCCAGAGGCCCTGGATGCCTACCGCTGTCTGCTGCGCTTCGAGTGCATCACCGCGATGGACCGCGACAACCTCGCGGAGCATTTCCGCTATGTGCCGGATCAGGTTCAAATCCGACCGCTCGCCCTAGAAGACTTGCCCATCCCGACCGGTGCCGAGCATGACGGCGTGCCCGTCGCCGATTATCTGCGCAGCGCCACCGAACAGCTCCGGCAGGGCGATCTGCCGAGCCTGATCCAGAGCAGCCGGGTCTTGCTGGAGCTTGCGGCGCCTGGCTTACGTATCGCTTCGGCGATGCGCTGGCTGCTGTTGCTCCTGGAGACGCGCCCCGACGACCACGCGCTGCCTTGGGCCTTGTTGGAACGCATCCGCCAGCAGGAGGATCCGACGGCGATGGCGGCACTGCCGTCGGATTCGGAGGCGACAACGGCGACGGCAACCCCGGCAGGCACAACGGCAGGCGCCCCAGCAGCCCATCCAGGAACTTACCAGGCAGGCGCTCCAGCGGAGCAGCAAACCGCGCGCGCGCCGATCGGCGAGCCGCTGGCCGGTATCCTGCACACCCAAACCGAGATCCTGGCGCTGGAAGACCACCCGGACTGGCTTCAGGGTCGCTTGCGCGCGGTCGCCGCCAGTCTGCGCGCCGCCTTCGAGGGACTTGGCGAAAAGGCCGTGCTGACGACACTGGAAACGGCGTTAGCGCAAGCGCTCGAGCAGGATAGCCCGCACCCCCTGCGCGCCTGGCTCGAAGAACAGAGCGCGCCCTACCTCGCCGCCATCGCCGATGCCGACGCCGATACCACCGCTGCCTTCGACGCTAACGCCGCCTCCGGCCTCGCCGCAGTTTCAGCATCGCTCGCCGACCCCGCTGCATCAGCCGCTTCCGCGTCCGCTGCCGTCGCCGCAAGTACCGCTGCGGCAAGCACGCTTGCGGGCGCGGCCCAGAGCGCGCCTGAAAGCGCTCAGGCAAGTGCATCTGTCAGCGCTCAAGCAGGCGCTCAGGCAAACGTCGCTGCAGGCGCCCCCGCAGGCGCCCCCGCAGGCGCTCAAGCCGCGCCGCGCAAATTCGGCCGCCGGCTCGAGGACAACTACGCCACTCCCAGCTCGATCAAGGTCGACCAGGCCAAGATCGACACCATGATGAACCTGATCGGCGAGATGATCGTCGCCAAGAATGCCCTGCCCTATCTCGCCGCCCGCGCCGAGAAGGTATTCGGCGTGCGTGATCTCGCGCGCGAGATCAAGGGCCAGTACAGCACCATCCATCGCATCGCCGATGAGATGCAGGACGCCATCATGCAGATCCGCTTGCTGCCGGTGTCCTTCGTCTTCCAACGCTTCCCACGGCTGGTGCGCGATACCGCGAACAAGCTCGGCAAGGAGGTGCATCTGGTGATGGAGGGTGAATCGACCGAGGCGGACAAGAATGTCATCGAATCCCTCGCCGATCCGCTGGTACACATCATCCGCAACAGCCTCGATCACGGCCTGGAGACGGCCGAGGAGCGCCGCGCCGCCGGCAAGCCGCCGGCCGGTCAACTGAGCATTCGCGCGCGCTCGGAGTCGGATCGGGTGGTGATCGAGATCGCTGATGATGGCCGCGGCATCGATCCCGAGATCATGCGTCGCAAGGCCTACGAGAAGGGCATCATCGATGAGCAAACACTAGAACGGCTCACCGATCAGGAGGCGGTGAACCTGGTCTTCGCAGCTGGATTCTCGACCGCCGCCGCCGTCTCCGATCTCTCCGGGCGCGGGGTCGGCATGGACGTGGTGCGCAACGCGGTGGCACAGGTCAACGGCAGCATCGACCTGAAGAGCGAGCCCGGCAAGGGCACGCTCCTGCGCCTTTCGCTGCCGCTGTCGATGGCGGTGAGCAATGTGATGATCATCCAGTCCGCCGGGCAGCGCTTCGGCATCGCCATGGATGCCGTCGCCGAGACCGTGCGCGTGCCCGAGACCAGCATTCAGACGATCAAGCAGCAAAAAACGACCGTCTTGCGCGGACGGGTGATGCCGCTGATGGCGCTCAACGACCTCTTGGGCCTGAGTGAGCCGCAGGTCGCCAATGACGACCGCGAGTTGGCGGTCTTGGTGGTGCGGATCGAGAACGATTTTCTCGGTATCATCGTTGACGACTGCCTGGAGACGGTGGATATCATCCTCAAGCCGCTCGCCGGCTTTCTCGGCAACATCAAGGGGTATGCTGGCTCCGCCCTGTTGGGCGACGGCTCGGTGCTCTTGGTCATCAACCCCAGAGGTCTGCTGTGATGGGCATGGACATCCATGAAAACACCCTCGTAATCAGCGACATCCTGAACGTCGAGGAGGCCGAACCCCTACTGGAGTGGCTGCTCGAACATCGCGATGGGCAGCTCGACCTCAGCGCCTGCAACCATCTACACGCCGCCAATCTGCAGGTGCTGATGGCGCTGCGGCCAACCATCGCATCCTGGCCGGATGATCCTGCACTCGCGGATTGGCTCAAAATCGCATTCGATGAAACGGAGTCCAACCATGCCTAAGACCATTCTCGTGGTCGATGATGCCGCCACCATGGTCATGAGCCTGAAGGCCAGCCTGGAGATCGCCGGCTTCAAGGTCGAAACCGCCAACGATGGTGTCCAGGCCATCGACAAGCTCAAGAGCGGCATCAAGCCTGATCTCATCATCACGGATATCAATATGCCGAACATGGGCGGCATCGAGTTCATCGGCAAGGCGCGCGCCCTGCCCGGCATGCGCTTCATCCCGATCCTGGCGCTGACCACCGAGAGCCAGCAGGCCAAGCGCGACGAGGCCAAGAAGCTCGGCGCCACCGGCTGGCTGCTCAAGCCGACCAGAGGTGCGGATCTGGTCAAGGTCATCAAGCAGGTTCTGCCGGGTGCGTGAACGGCTGTTGCGCAGGCTGCGCGACGCTGCGGCCGCCATCGACCTCCCCGAGGACGCGCCACGCGCACAGCACTTGCGCCGGCTGCACCACATCACGGCGGCCGCCATCGGGCTCGGCGCGCTCCTGCTCGCCGTCTTGTTCTACCTGGGTCAGCCGTGGCTGCAGCCGCTCGCGCGGACGCTCAACATCAGCGAGGCGGCCGCGCTTGCCATCACGGTTGCCGGCTTGCTGCTGGTGACCCATGCGCTCGCCGCCGTGTTGGTGTTTCGCGCCAGCGTCGGCATCCTCGAGCGTGAGCGGGAGCGGGTCGGGCATCATCTCGACCGCACCCAGCAGACGCTGAGCGCCAGCGCCGACATCGATCAGGCCTTGCAGGAGTATCTTGAACTCTCGGTACGCGAGGGCGAATCCTCCACCCTGACGCTCATCACGCGGGTCGAGCAGTTGAACAGCTCCGCGCACGGGCTGCTCGATTACCTGCAGCATTCCGACACCAATGCCAGTGATATGGCGACGGATATCCGCCAGGGCGTGGAGGAGATGAACAAGATCGCCGGTTTCGTCCAGGAGCTGCCCGACAAGATTCGCCACAACAACCAAGCGGTCGAAAACATCCTCGCCGAGATCAAGCATCTCGAGGGGCTGGCCGGATCGATCAAGTCCATCAGTCAGCAGACCAATATGCTGTCGATCAATGCCGCCATCGAAGCCGCGCGCGCCGGCGAGGCCGGGCGCGGTTTCGCCGTGGTCGCCGCCGAGGTACGCTCGCTGGCCAACCGCTCCGCCGAGGCCGCGAGGACCATCGAATCCGGTCTCGACCAGGCCCTAGGCGCGGTGCAACAAAGCCTGAGCGAGAGCGATCTGACCAACGCCAGCGATGGACTCGAACAGGCCAACCAGGTCGCTGTGGCCTTCGAGAAATTGCAGCATAGCTACGAGGACATGCGTCAGTTCTACAAGACGCTGTTTGCGGTGGTGACCAAACACAATACCGAACTCGCCGAGCAGATCGCCGACATGCTCGGGCTCTTGCAATATCAGGATGTCGAGAGTCAGCGCCTGAACCGGATCAAGGACACGCTGACGCAACGCCAGGAACTCTATGCGGCCTTTGCCCAATGGGACGCCCTCTCCGACGTCCAGGTTGGCAGCGAAGCCGACGAAGAACTGACGCAACTGTCGCAGGCATTGCAGCAGTTGCTGGAACAGTATCTGCTCAATGAGTCCATGCACGGCCACCCGGATTACGTCACCGCAGACGCCGAGACCGACACCGGCCCGCGCATTGAGCTGTTCTGATGACGCCGACCGCGCCGTTCAACCGCCTTCATCTGGACCCTCCATCATGACGTCGCCCCTCTCACAGGTCCTACGCAGACAGCAAGACGACCTGCTCAATCACTGGTTGCACGACCTGTCCAAAGCCGCTTCCGACGCCAGCTTCAACCCCGCGCATCCCGAGCTGATGGAGCCCCTACGCGCGCTCTTCTGGGCGATCATCGCGCAGCTCGGCCAGGAGCCCGCCCAACAAGCGCCGCTGCCAAGCGACCACAGCGAACAGCAGGCAACGCTGGACACACAGCTGCAACACCTGATCGCCGAGCAGGCGCGCCTGCAGCGCAACCTCTCCGATACCCTTGGCTTCCTGCTGCATCTCAAGCATCTGTTGCTCAAGGCGCTGCTCGCCGTCGAGGCGGTGGAGGCCCAAGAGCCGCCGGATCGCGGCATCCTCTGGCTCGATCAGTGCTTCGAATGGATCGCGCGCCAGACCTTGGAGCATACCCTCGCCCAGCGCGATCGCTATATCTCCGAGCAGAGTCTGTCGATCATGGAGCTGTCGACACCGGTGCTGCGGCTCTGGCATCAGATCCTGTTGCTGCCGCTGGTCGGCGTCATCGATACCGGCCGCGCGCGCCAGATCACCGACCATCTGCTCGAGGCCATCGCCAAGTATGAGGCGCGAGTGACGGTCATCGACCTGACCGGCGTGCCGATCATCGACACCAGTGTCGCCCAGCACATCATGAAGACCATCGATGCCGCGCGCCTGCTCGGCAGCCGGGTGGTACTCACCGGCATCAGCCCGGAGGGCGCGCAGACGCTGACCAAGCTCGGCATCCGCTTCGGCGATGTGATCTCGCGCGCCAGCCTGCGCGCCGGCATCGCCGAGGCGCTGCTGATCACCGGTAAGCGCATCTCGGCGATGGAGGCTGGCACGCGATGAAGATCCCGATCCTGCGACTCGGGCGCATCCTCCTGGCCTCCATCCAGGAGGATCTCACCGATACCGAGGCCATGGAGTTCCAGTCGGACCTGGTCAACGAGGTCGCCGAGATCGAGGCCCTCGGTGTCGCCGTCGACATCACCGCGCTGGACGTGGTCGACTCCTATATGGCCCGCGTCATCAACGACACCGCCAGCATGGTGCGCCTGCTCGGCGCCGAGGTGGTGATCTGCGGGGTGCAACCCTTCGTTGCCATGACCCTGATCGAGATGGGGCGCGACCTGATCGGCGCGGACTGCACCTTCAACCTGGATCAGGGCCTGGAACAGCTCAAGGCGCGCATCGCCAGTCGAGGTGACATTCGCTTCGCCGGTGACGAGGATGAATGAGCCAACGCCCGCCGAGCGTATCGCCATCCGTACCCATAACGATATCGTCACCGCGCGCCATGCCGCGCGCGAGCACAGCGCACGGCTCGGCTTCGGGCGCGCCTATCAGACCCGACTCGCCACAGCGGTCTCGGAACTCACCCGCAACGTCATCCAATACGCCGGCGAGGGCAGTTGCCTGATCGAGGACCAAAACGATGCCGACGGCTGCAGCATCCAGGTCAGCGTCGAGGATCATGGCCCCGGCATCCCCGATCTGGCCCTGGCGCTGGCCGATGGCTTCAGCACCAGTGGCGGCCTCGGTGCCGGTCTCCCCGGCACCCGCCGCCTGGTCGACCATTTCCAGATCAGCTCCGAGCCGGGACTCACCCGTGTTGTCATCCGCATCCGCAAAGCCCGTTGAGATGACTGAGCTTCCCGCGCCGACCGAGGTTTGCGGCAGCCGTCGCTTCTCGATCCGGACCGAAGCCGATGTGATGGCGGTTGCGCGCGGCGCGCGCCAGCTCGCCGAGCGCCTCGGCTTCGGCCAGGCGCGGGCCTATCATCTGGCCACCGCGACCTCGGAGCTGGCGACCAATCTGGCCGTCTACGCCGGTGGTGGCACGGTGTGCCTGCGCGTCATCGAAGACCCCGCGCGGGCGTCCCATATCGGGGTCGAACTCCGGGTCGAGGATCAAGGCCCCGGCATCCCGGATCTGGCGTTGGCGATGACCGAGGGCTTCAGCACCGGCGCGCGTCTCGGCTGTGGCTTGCCCGGTGCCAGTCGCCTGATGGACGAGTTCAGTATCGACTCCTCGGCGCGCCAGGGCACGTGCATTCGCGCCGTCAAATGGTGCCAGCCAGCACCGACAGCGCACGAACGAACAGAACCCGGACGGCTAGTGCCCGCACGGACAGAACCATGAGCAGCACGCCCGCCAATCTGGGCTTGGCCTTGCGTCCCATGCCCGGCGAATCCGTCTGTGGCGATCAGATCGGCGTCTGGTCGCAGGCTGGGCAGCCGCTCCAGCTCGCCTTAGCCGATGGCCTCGGGCATGGCCCAGGCGCGCATCAGGCCGCCGCTAGCGCGATGCGGATACTCGGCGATCTGCACCAATTGCCCATCGACGCCCGCTTTCAACGCTGCGATGAGCAACTGCTCCACACCCGTGGCGTGGCATTAGCGATAGCCGATCTCGATCTCCAAGCACATCGTTTAACGCATGCCGCAGTCGGCAACATCCGCTCGCTGTTGCTGCGCCAGGGCCAGGTCACGCGGCTGGGCGCGGCGCGCGGCATCGTCGGCGCGCACTTCCGCGACCTCTACCTGGAACAGCACGACTTTCAACCTGGAGACTGGCTGGTGATGTTCTCCGATGGCATCAGTGAAGGCGCCCAGATCGCCGACGCCCTGCACGGCGCCGAGCCCACCCCGGCTACCGCGCAGGCCCTGCTCGAGCGCTGGGCGAGCACGCACGACGATGCCTCCCTCCTGCTCTACCGGCATGCCTGACGCCCCCGGCCAAGACGCACCGGCCCAAGCTGAGCCGGACAGCCTCGCGGTTCGCTACGCGCGGCTGCTGCACCGGGCCGTGCTCGGCGATGATCCGCTGGTGGTCGAGACCGCCCTCGCCGAGGCCGCCGAACTTGGCCGCGAGATGATGCGCGCCGAGATCCCGCTCGAAGAGGTCAGCGAGATCCATCACGACGCCCTCGTCGCACTCGCCCAGGCGCATCCGCAACTGACCCTGCCGAGCGTCGCACACCGGATCACGGCGCCGTTGATGGAAGCCTACATGGCCTACAGCCTAAGCTTCCGCGAACAGCTCGAGCATCGCACCAACGCCATCCTCAACGCCCGCATCGATCAACTGCGGCGCCTGGAATCGATCGGCACCCTGGCCGCTGGCGTGGCGCATGAGTTCAACAACATCCTCGGCAGCATCATCGGCTTCACCGAGTTACTCACCGATGAAGTCGAGTCCGCGCCCGGCAGCCAATACCTGCAGCACATCCTACAATCGAGCTTTCGGGCGCGCGATCTCACCGCGCGTCTGCTGACCTTTGCCCGCGACATGCCGGAGGTGCGGGAACCGGTCGATGTGGTGCCGGTGGCCGAGGAGACCCTGGAGTTGCTGCGCGCGACCCTGCCGGTCAGCATTCGCCTCGTACTCGAGGCCGCAGTGCCGCAGGCCTGGGTCATGGCCGATGCGAGCCAGATCCAGCAGATCATCATGAATCTCTGCATCAATGCCGCTGACGCCATCCAGGTGCGCGATGGCCGCATCCAGGTGGGCATCGAGCAGGTTGGCATCGAGACGCTGATGGACACCGCCCGGAGCGAGCACCTGAACGAGCACCTGAACGAGCACCTGAACGAGCACTGGACCGACTCTCCGAACGACGCCCCCAAGGCTCGAGTCCGCTTGAGCGTCGCCGACAACGGCGAAGGCATGACCGCCGAGACGCGCGCTCGCATCTTCGACCCCTTCTTCACCACCAAGGCGCCCGGCAAGGGCACCGGCCTCGGCCTCTCGGTCATCCATGGCCTGGTGACCAGCATGGGCGGTACCATCAGCCTGGAGAGCACCCCCGGCCTCGGCACCCGCTTCCGTATCGATCTGCCGGCGCTCACCGGGACACTCGAACCCGGCGTGCTCGAAGCGGGAGCGGGAGCGCAAGCGCCAGGGGCACGCGCACCGGCAACGCACGAGGCGCATGCCCGCGAGGCGCCGGGCCCAGCGACGGAAAACGATGACCATGACGACGATCCTGATTGTTGATGACGACGAACTGTTCCGCACCATGCTCGAGGCCATGCTGCGCAAGGAGGGCCATCAGGTGCTCACCGCCAGCAACGGCACCGAGGCCCTGGCGCGGCTGGAATCGACATCCCCCGACCTGATCATGACCGATATCCTGATGCCGGATGGCGATGGCATCGAGCTGATTACCGCCCTCAATCAGCAGCAGCGCGGCATTCCGATCATCGCCATGTCCGGCGGGCGGCGCGCCATCAGCCTGGAGTTCAACCTGGAATCGGCGGCGCTGATGGGCGTGAATGCGACCCTGCCGAAGCCGTTCACGCGCGAGCGCTTGCGCCAGGCGCTCGCGGACGTGCTACCAGGATGACGCCAACCAAGACGGCCGGCCCCGGCGTGCCCCCCAACGCGCCCCCCAGCGTGTTGGCGGTGACCAACCGCAAGGGCGGCACCGGCAAGACCACCACGGCCGTCAACCTGGCCGCTGCCTTCGCTGCGGCCGGTCAACGCACCTTACTGATCGATCTGGACACCCAGGGCCACTGCGCCCTCGGCCTGGGCCTGCGCCCAACGCCGGGGCAGCTCAGCGCGCATCATCTCTTCGCCGAAGCGCCGCCCACCCTGGCCGAACTCTGCTGCGCAACGGCCTGGGAAGGGCTGGACCTAGTGCCCGCCAGTACCGACTTTCGCCACAGCCGTATCGGCGATGACGACCAAATCCTGGCCCGCGCCCTCGCCGAGCCGGCCATCGCCGAGCGCTACGATCAGATCCTCATCGACTCGCCGCCCTCGCTCGATCATCTGCTGTTCAACGCCCTCTCAGCCGCGCATTGGGCGATCATCCCGTTCGTCCCGCATCCGCTGGCCGGCGAAGGCGTGAAGCAGCTCTCACGCGTGTTCTTCCAGGCCGCGATGGGCGGCAATACCGGCCTGCGCCTGCTCGGGGTGCTGCCGGTGATGCTCGATACGCGGATCGGACAACACCGAGCCATCCGCGCTCAGGTGGCGGAGCAATTCGGCGAACAGCGGGTCTTGGGCGGCATCCGCAATGACATCAAGCTTGCCGAGGCCTTCGCTGCGGGTCAGCCGGTGCGCGTCTATGCCCCGCGCAGCCGCGGCCAGCAGGATTATCAGGCGGCCTTTGAGACGATCACGACCTGTCTGCGGACACGCATGTGAATCTCACCTGGTATAGCAGCGTTGCCACTATGGCTTACGGCAGTGAGGTGGGGCTAGCTAGACCAGACTAGACTAAAATATGCTTGGTCTAGATCACAGGCCTCATCCATCAACTCACCTCAACGGAGGACGCGGGGTCGATTTCTCGCGTACGACGGATGCAAGCCATCAACATGCTGCAAGCCAAATCCTCTCTATCCCGCTTAGTGGAAGCCATCGAGCAAGGACGGGAACGCGAAATCATCATCGCCCGTAATGGCCGTCCCGCCGCCAAGTTGGTGCCGCTGGATACCGGTCCGATCGGCCCGCGTCTCGGCGTCGCCAAAGGCAAATTCGAGGTGCCAGAGAATATTGACACCCATAACGCGGAGGTAGCTCGGCTATTCCTGGGTGAGGAACCGATGTGAACCTGCTGCTGGGTGAGTGTCGCTAGCGTGTGGGAAATTGCCATCAAGTACGCGCTGGGCTGGGGCGACATGCCCGTATCGAGTCAGGAGGCCATCGACTACTTCCGCGCGTCTGGTTATCGCCTCCTGGCCATCGAGGCCGAGCATGCAGCGGCGGTCGAAGCGCTGCCCGCGCACCACCAAGACCCTTTCGATCGCCTGCTCGTGGCCCAAGCGCTGGTCGAACCGATGCGGCTGATGACGCACGATCCCTCGGTGTCTTGCTACAGCGACACCATCATCAAGATCTAGCATCCCAGCCTCAACTCGGCTCATCTGCCCGCAGCAGCCGCCTGAGCAATAGCACCGCGAGCGAGATGACGACCAGGATCACCAGGCCGATGATCGCTGCGGCGAGATTGCGCTCGAACATGGACTCACCGAGCAGCACGAAGCCCGCCCCATAGGCCCCGGTCAGCAGCATCGACACGCGAAAGTGCAGCTTCAGCGGGATGCCCGAAAACCCGAGCAGATAATTCTTGATGAACAGCGGCACGCCAGGCGTGATCCGCAGCAACAGCGTGAAGCGCAGGGCGCTGCGTCGACGGTCATCGAACGAGGGCAAGCGGTAGCGCGTGCGCGCCAGCAGGCGCTCCAGATGCGGGCGCAGTCCGCTGTGGGCGATCCAGTGGCAGAGCACGAGGTTCGCGGCCAAGGCCAGGAGCGAACCGAGCAGCCCGAGGGCGGTACCGAACACGGCGCCGGCGAGCACGAACAGCGGCGTGATCGGGAAGCCGAGCGCCGGTAGCACGGCCATCAGCAGGAAGAACGACAGCGGATCGGCCTCGCGCTTCCAGTCGAGGATGTGCTCATAGTTCCAGGACAGCCACAGCGCCAGCGAGAACGCGATCAGCAGCGCGCCGCCCAGCAGCACGGCACCGAGCAGGGAGCGCTTCATGTCCGCGCCCCAGAACACGCGACGCTGCGGGCACCAGCGCCAGTGGCGATCGAGGCCAACATCACTTGCCGGATTTGCGCCGATACACCGAGGTGTCGAGACGTTTCATCAGGTAGTAGCCACCGATCAGCGTTGCCAGCAGCGCCGCCATGCCAATCATATACATGGCCGGATCGCCCTTGCCCTCGAGGTCGAGCACGACGACCTTGCGCGCGAGCGCGGTGATGGCGATCAACAGCATCATCTCCACATGCACGGACTTATCGACCATGTACATGTAGATGCTGGCCATCAGCTCGACGGCGATCAGCACGATGAGGAACATGCCGAAGACCTCGAACAGCTCCTCGAGCCCGAGCATGAAACCATCGGTGCTGAACAGGTCTTGGTAGAGGATGAAGCAGAGTTCGACCAGCGCGATCACCGAGACGCCGGCGATCAACAGCAGCAGCACGAACGCGAGACTGCGCTCGAAGTAATGGAAGAGCGCATGCAAGATCGGATGGCGATGCTTGGGCTTGGCAATGCCAAACGGATCCAGCCCCGGCAGCTCGGCTGCGGATACGCCCTCGTGCTGATCGCTCGCTGCTGACACCACCCCCTCGCCGCCTGCGGGGATGATGCGCACCAGCGCGCCGGCTTGGGCGAAGGCCGCGTGCAATCGGGACGCGAGCGCGCTATCGATCCCGCGCTTGACCGTCACCGGCGTGCCGCTGAAGAGCTGGGCGACGGCCTCGTCGGAGAGCGTGAACAGGCGCTTGACGCGCGCGCGGGCTTGGCCCGGATCGGTGCCGGGCGTCAGCTCGCCGGCAAATTCGAGGTCGAATCGCGTGGCGCTCATGATCGATGCTCAGCGCTCATCCTGCGCGCGCATGTGCGGGAACAGCAGCACGTCGCGAATCGAAGGCGCATCGGTGAACAGCATCACCAAACGATCGATGCCGATGCCTTCACCGGCGGTCGGCGGCAGGCCGTGCTCGAGCGCGCGGATGTAGTCGGCATCGAAGTGCATCGCCTCCAGATCGCCGGCGTCTTTGTCGGCGACCTGCTTGCGGAAACGCTCGGCCTGATCCTCGGGATCATTCAGCTCGGAAAAGCCGTTGGCGATCTCGCGCCCGCCGACGAAGAACTCGAAACGATCGGTGACGAAGGGATCCTCATCGCTTTGGCGCGCCAGCGGCGAGACCTCGGTCGGATAGGCGGTGATGAAGGTCGGCTGCATCAGCCGACTCTCGACGGTCTTCTCGAAGATCTCGATCTGCACTTTGCCCAGGCCGGCGCTGTCCTTGCAATGGATGCCAAGGCGCTCGGCCACCGCGCGCGCGCGTTCCAGCGAGTCGAGATCCGCATCGCTCAGGTCCGGGTTGAAGTGCAGGATAGATTCGCGCACGCTCAGGCGTTGGAATGGCTGCGAGAAGTCGTAGGTCTCGCCCTGATACGCGATCTGGGTGGTACCGAGCACCCGCTCGGCGAGCGTGCGCAGGAGATCCTCGGTCAGGTCCATCAGGTCGCGGTAATCGGCGTAGGCCTGATACAGCTCGAGCATGGTGAACTCGGGGTTATGCCGCGTCGACAGCCCCTCGTTGCGGAAGTTACGGTTGATCTCGTAGACGCGCTCGAAGCCGCCGACCACCAAGCGCTTGAGGTAGAGTTCGGGCGCGATGCGCAGGAACAGCTGCATATCGAGCGCGTTGTGATGGGTGACGAAGGGCCGCGCGACCGCGCCGCCCGGGATCGCCTGCATCATCGGCGTCTCAACCTCGAGGAAGGCGCGCTCATTGAGATAGTCGCGGATGCCTTGCACCAACCGCGTGCGCACCTGGAAGGTCTCGCGCGTGGCCTCGTTCATGATCAGGTCGAGGTAACGCTGGCGATAGCGGCTCTCGGTATCGGCGAGCCCGTGCCATTTCTCCGGCAGCGGCCGCAGGGACTTGGTCAGCAGCCGCAACCGATCGACCTTGAGCGACAGCTCGCCGGTCTTGGTGCGGAACACCTGGCCGGAGACGCCGATGATATCGCCGATATCCAGCTCCTTCTTGAACCAGGCGTACTCATCGGTGCCAAGCACATCCCGCTGCACGAACAGTTGCATGCGCCCGCTCATATCCTGCAGATGGGCGAAGCTCGCCTTGCCCATCACGCGCCGGCTCATCAGCCGGCCGGCGAGTTTGGCGCGCACGTTGCGCGTTTCCAGCTCGGCGCCGTCCATCGCCTCATACTGGGCATGCAACTCGCCGGCGACCTGGCTGCGGCGAAAATCGTTCGGGAAGGCGATGCCCTGCGCGCGAATGGCGTTGAGCTTCTCGCGGCGCTGGGCGATCAGCTTGTTCTCGTCCTGCTGCGAGGGTGCGGCGCCCTGCTCGGTGACTGGTTCGGTGGCCGGCTCGGCGTCGTTCGGCTGCGTCTGGTTCATGGTTCCCAATCGGCGTGGTTGGCGGATGCGTGGCGCCTATCCGCGCGTGTCGTGGTGGTGGTGCGTATCCGCAGGCCCTGTCTCGGCCGGGCATCAAAGCCCGCTCTTGAGGCTCGCCTCGATGAAGGGATCAAGGCCGCCGTCGAGCACCGCCTGGGTGTTGCCGGTCTCGATATTGGTGCGTAAATCCTTGATGCGCGACTGATCTAGCACATAGGAGCGGATCTGACTGCCCCAACCGATGTCGGACTTGCTCTCTTCCAGTGCCTGCTGCTCGGTGCGCCGCTTCTGCATCTCCAGCTCATAGAGCTTGGCCTTGAGCTGCTTCATCGCCTGATCCTTGTTGGCATGTTGCGAGCGGCCGTTCTGGCATTGGGTGACGGTGTTGGTGGGTAGATGAGTGATGCGCACGGCGGACTCGGTGCGGTTGACGTGCTGACCGCCAGCCCCCGAGGCGCGATAGACATCGATGCGCAGCTCGGCCGGGTTTATCTCGATCTCGAACGAATCGTCGATCTCGGGCGAGACGAACACCGCCGCGAACGAGGTATGGCGCCGATTGCCGGAATCGAACGGCGACTTGCGCACCAGCCGATGCACACCGGTCTCGGTGCGCAGCCAACCGAAGGCATGATCGCCCTGCACCGAGACCGTGGCCGATTTGATCCCGGCCACATCGCCGGGCGAAACCTCGGTGAGTTCGGCCTTGAAGTCGTGCGCCTCGGCCCAGCGCAGGTACATGCGCAGCAGCATCTCGGCCCAGTCCTGCGCCTCGGTACCGCCGGAGCCGGCCTGGATGTCGATGAAGGCGTTGTTGGGGTCCATTTCGCCGGAGAACATGCGCCGAAACTCGAGTTCGGCAACGCGGTGCTCGTAGCCTTGCAGGTCGGCGAGCACCGCCGCGACCGTCTCGACGTCCTCTTCCTCAGCGGCCATGGCCAGCAGATCGTCGGCATCGGCGAGGCCATCATCGAGTTCCCGGATGCTATTGACCACGGTCTCGAGCGCGGCGCGCTCGCGCCCCAGCGCTTGGGCGCGCTCGGGGTCGGACCAAACCTCGGGCGCCTCGAGTTCGCGCAGAACCTCGGTCAGGCGCTCTTGTTTGCTGGCAACGTCAAAGGTACCCCCTAAGGAGCTCGAGGCGCCCCTTGAGGTCGGCGATTTGCGCGCGAACCGGGTTGATGTCTTCCATGAGGGTCTCCGCTGGATGAAAAACACGCCATGATACCCTAGCCCGCCTCATCATCGCAGGCAAAAAATGGTCATACCCCATCGATCGTCTATACTAGAAGTCAGGCCCTTTTGCTGCAGGGAGTGATCTACCCATGGCCCGTCTTCCGCGTTTCGTTCTTCCCGGTTTTCCGCAGCATGTGATCCAACGTGGCAATCATCATCAGATGATCCTGCGCGACGAGGAGGATTACTGGTTTCTCTGGGGCCGATTGGGTGACGCAGCGGCCAAGTTCGATTGCGACATCCATGCCTATGTGCTGATGCCGGATCATTTTCATCTGCTCCTCACCCCTTGGCGCGAGGATGGCATCGGCAAGCTGATGCAGTACACCGGGCGCTATTTCGTGCAGCACATCAACCACCGCTATCAACGCAGCGGAACGCTCTGGGAAGGACGCTACCGGGCGACCCTACTCGACCCGCAGGCCCTGCTGCTGCCGGTGAGCCGCTACATCGAGACCAACGCGGTGCGCGCCGCGTTCGTCGAGCGCGCCGATGAGTATGATTGGTCGAGTTACGCCGCCAACGCGCTCGGCATCGAGGACGAGCTGATCAGCCCGCACGCGGTCTACCGCGCCCTCGGTGCCAGTGACGCGGAACGCCAACGGGCTTACCGCGCGCAATTCGACGCCGGTTTGAGCCAGGAACTGATCGCCCATATCAGGGCCTACACCAACAAGGCCTGGGTGCTGGGTGACGAGCACTTCTGCCAGGCCATCGAGGACAAGCTCAATCGGCGCGCGCGACCGCGCCCACGCGGCGGTGATCGGCGCTCGGCGGCCTATCGCCGTGCATTGCAGCAAGCGGTCACCTTACACTAGCGGGACATTCGCCAGATAATGGACAGCTCCATGTCGAAGATCCACGTTGCTCGCTCGCACCGCCTTGGCCTTGCCGCGGCCCGGGCCGAGGTCGAGCGTATTGCCGCTCGGGTGCACGACGAGTACGGCGCCGAGTATCACTGGCAGGGTGATGTGCTCCATTTCAAGCGCGCCGGGATCGGCGGCGGCCTGATCGCGATCGCCGATGACTCCATGGATATCTGGATCGACCTCGGGCTGCTGTTGAGCCCGATGAAGGCGGAGATCCAAGAGCGCCTGACGCGCAAGATCGACGAGACCCTGGCCCGTTACGATGCCGATCATCCGTTGCCCACGTCCTGATTGAGTCCTGATCGAGCCGCTCGCAAAACATGAGGCGTCGTCGAGAAAGGGGCTCGATCACACTGACTGAAAAGCCAATTTTCATCAGACTCGTCTTGTTTTTATGCGCCGCCCGGTCTATCCTGAGGACGACAGGGGGTGCTGGTGCGGGGGCCGCGCCTGATTCCAGGCGCAGGCACCAGCAGTTTCAAGAAACAGGCTTAACACGCATCGAGGCTGTGCGATGAGCGGTCGAGAAGACGCCGGGCTTTGGGGATCCCATCACGAAGACGATCGTGACGCTTGCGATGATCGCAGCGGGGGACGACGGCACATCGATCGCCGCGACTTCATCGCCAACATGGGCGGTGCCGCCGCCGCCTTGCTGTGCGGCATCTCCATGCCGAGCGAAGCCGCGCAAGGATCGAGCCTGCAGCGCCAGCTCGTCAGTCTCGTCAAACGCCAGCGCGCGCAAGGGCTGATTCGTGCCGACGAGCAGACCTCTTGGTCGATCTATGATTTCACTCGGGCCAAGAAGCTGGTGTCCATCAATGAGGACACCCCGCGCCAAGCCGCCAGCATGCTGAAGCCCTTCGTCGCCCAGGCGTTCTTCTACACCATGAAGGAGCAGGGCTCGCGGCTACGTTACACCGCCACGGTGCGAGAGACGATGGCGCGCATGATCCGCGACAGTAGCAATACGGCCACCACCGAGATCATGCAGCTCATCAGCCGCTACAACGGCGGCAACGGGCCCAGGGATGTAGAACATATCCTCAAGCGCCATGCGCCCGGCGTCTTCCAGCAGACAAGCATCATCGAGTACATTCCCGCGAACGGGCGTACCTACCGCAATCTGGCCTCGGCACACGACTACAGCCGTTTCCTCTGGGCACTCTGGAACAACCGGATGCCGTATGCCAACGAGGTGCGCGATCTGATGGCCCTCCCCAATCACGACCGCATCACCAAGCGCGTGGCGGGCATGCCATCCAACATCCGCGTTTACGATAAGAGCGGCTCCACAGCGATGCTCTGCGGCAACATGGGCATCATCGAATGCCACGACCGGCGTGGCCGCCCCCGGCCCTACACCTTCATCGGCATCATCCAAAAGAGCCAGCGCACCAACTATTACACGACCTGGATCACCAATCGCAGCAACGCCATGCGCGAGGTGTCGGGGCTCGTCTATCGCTACATGCGCGAGCAGCATCAGTTGGTCTGATCACGCAACCCCAACACATCCTGCATGTCGAACTGCCCCCGCTCATGCTCGGCGATCCAGCGCGCGGCGCGGCAGGCGCCGCGTGCGAAGGTCATGCGGTTGGTCGCCTTATGCGCGATCTCGACCCGCTCACCATCGGCCGCGAACCAGACGCTGTGCTCGCCCACCGTATCGCCGGCGCGAATGGTCTCGAAACCGATGGTTTGGCGCTCACGGGCGCCGGTGTGGCCCTGCCGTCCGTAAACGGCGACCTCGCCGAGATCGCGCCCGAGGGCATCGGCAATCACCTCGCCCATGCGCAACGCCGTGCCGGAGGGCGCGTCGACCTTGTGCCGGTGATGCGCCTCGATGATCTCGATATCGGCATCATCGCCCATCACGCGCGCTGCCAGATCCAGCAGTTTGAAGCAGAGATTCACGCCCACGCTCATGTTCGGCGCCAGCACCACGGCGGTGTCGATGGCCGCCTCACTGACCGCCTCGCGCTGCTCGGGCGTCAGCCCGGTGGTGCCGATCACCATGCGGCAGCGGGCATCGCGGCAGAGTTCTAGGTGGTGCATGGTCGCGCGCGGCGTGGTGAAGTCGATCAGCACGTCGAAATCGGCCAGCACCTCATCGAGGTCGGGGCGGATGGGGGCGCCGATCGGTCCGATACCGGCCAGCTCACCGGCATCGATACCGACCAGGGTGCTATCCGAGTGCTCGGTCGCGGCGGTGACACTGAGGCCGTCGGTCGCATGCGCCGCGCTGATCAGGGTGCGACCCATCCGACCGCCCGCGCCGGCAACGGCTACACGAATCGGTTCCATCTGTCTTCTCCCGGGCTAGAGCCCCATCTTCTCGAAAAAGTGCTTGACCCCGTCGAGCCAGGAACTCGACTGCGGGCTGTGGTGCTTGCCGCCGGCGCTGACGCTCTCCTCGAACTCGCGCAGGAGTTCCTTCTGGCGCTCGGTCAGATTCACCGGGATCTCGACGATCACGCGACAGAGCAGATCGCCCACCGGCCCACCACGCACCGGCTTCACGCCCTTGCCGCGCATGCGAAATAGCTTACCGGTTTGCGTCCCGGCCGGCACCTTGAGCACGACCTTGCTATTGAGCGTCGGTACCTCGATCTCGCCCCCGAGCGCAGCGGTGACGACACTGATCGGCACCTCGCAGAACAGATGGCTGTCCTCGCGCTTGAAGATCGGATGCTCTTCGACGACGACCTGCACGTAGAGATCGCCCGCCATGCCGCCATGCTCGCTCGGCTCGCCCTCGCCGGCGAGGCGGATACGGTCCCCGGTATCGACACCCGCAGGCACCTTGACCGAGAGGGTCTTCTCTTCCTTCAAGCGGCCGACGCCACGGCAATGCCGACAGGGCTCCTCGACCACCTTGCCGGTCCCACGACACTCGGGACAGGCCTGCTGGATCGAGAAGAACCCCTGCTGCATGCGCACCTGCCCCATGCCTTGACAGGTGGGACAGTCCTTCGGGCTGGTGCCGGGCTTGGCACCGCTGCCGCCGCAGTGATGGCATTCAACCCTGGTCGGGATACGGATCTTGACATCCTTGCCGGTGACGGCCTCCTCCAGGGTCAGCGACAGGTCGTAGCGCAGATCGGCGCCGCGCGCGGTGCGCCGGCCACCACCGCCACGGCCGCCGAAGATGTCGCCGAAGACATCCCCAAAGATATCGGAGAAGCCACCGCCGGCGAAGTCACTCGGACCCCCGCCACCCCCGAAACCGCCTTGACCACTGACGCCGGCATGGCCGAACTGGTCGTAGGCGCTGCGTTTGCGGGCATCGGTCAGGACGTCGTGTGCCTCCTTGGCCTCCTTAAACTTGGCAAGCGCTTCGGCATCATCCGGGTTGCGATCCGGATGGTATTTCATGGCGAGACGCCGAAACGCCTTCTTGATGTCCTGCTCGCTGGCATTTCGGCTCAGGCCGAGGACGTCGTAGTAATCGCGCTGGGACATTCGCGTAATCGGTCAGTCGTTGGGAAACAGAAATCCAGATCGCGGGGGCGATCGAAAACGAAACGGCGCGTGGGCCCATGCCCCCCCCCCGACCCCGGGCCGGCGCCAAGGCCCACGCGGCATGATTTGGGGCAGTGG